>CAMJPH010000019.1 GCA_946407715.1 uncultured Bacteroidales bacterium
GTGCCCACCAGCCAGACGTATTGTTTGAAAAGTGCGGATGCTTTCATATTCGATAATTTTGGCAAAAATAAGAAAAATCAAGTTTCGCGATCGCTCTTCCGTGGCTGCTGTTGGCGTATGCTCGTGATTTTCCGGAGGAGATTCCGCTCGCGCACTGCGTTCGCGGCGGAATGGTGCGCCCCTCCGGAGGAGACCCTGGGCGAGAAGATGGGCGGCGGGGAAAAATCTGCCGTTGCCGGAAACCTCACGACCGCCGCCCGTCTTCTCCCCCTTTCCCCCGTATGCGGAACACCATTCCGCCAGTGACGATAGGAACTAGCGAAATCTCCCCGTTCAAGGACCAACTTTCCCAAAACAGCCTGAGACATACTTGCTGAACTTGAGTTTATTGTTTCATATTTTTCTGAATGTACTTTTCAATTTTTGACGACTTCAGATGCCTAAGCATCATCTTTCTCGCCAATTCTTCATCTTTTTCGTCGTCACATTTTTCATTTTCTTTGTAACGATTCAAAACTTTTTGGTCATAAATATACCAAGCCCAATCCCGTACAGCATTTACATTGATTTTTTGCCTTTCAGCAAAAGCATGAATGGCATTGTAAAGGTTTGTCCTAAAATCCTGTATGTCGCATACTGCATATACAAGCTTTCCATTATTGTTGCCAAGGAACAAAGAAAAGAGACCAGCCTCACAAAAATGTCCATTTTCAAGCTTGGGTTCAACAGGCGGGAAAATAAATGATTCAAAATGAAAGACGAAATCATCTCTTTCACCATCATGATACAGATAATGCGGCACTTCGGGAGAGTGAATGCAATTCTCCGTCCATATCAACAGATCAGCCACTGGATCACGGCCCCATACACCCGACAAAGATATTTCGGCCACAACCACGCCATCGAAACAGACCGTCATGTCCACCCAGCCCGCCTCGGGATCGTTAAAATGGAAATCTATCCTTTTCAAATCTGAAAAGCCGCTTTCCGAAACAGAAGAGTACATTTCGGCACGTTTCTGAAGCCAAGAGTATGGGACTAAATCTTTCATATTCAAATCATATTAACATCTATTAAAACTTAAAACTTGAATTTGTTTCCATTCTCCTCATCCCCACACTTTATCTCCACAACCTCCCCGATTTCCAACTCCTGACTGGCCACCTCTATGTGGGCGCCCTCAAAAATGGCATGTATTGAATTTCCGTCCTGATATATTTTAGCCTCACGTAAATAGTCGTTTCGCGGTTCCACATTCATCTTAAACTCATACACATCTTTAAAGCAAAAGGGGATTGTATAAACAGCGTTATTCCCATCAAAAGACCATTTAGGACAACAATTGTCAACCCACACGATCAATTCCATTTTGTCACTATCGTAGTCAAACTTGGTCACCACGGCATCGTGCAGACAAGACCTATCAGCTCCAAAGAACGCATCTAACTTCTCCAGGCCCACAATTCTTTTTTTCGCCCGTTCACCAATCTCCATCTTTTGGTATTCCTCTTCAAAATGACGCACTAATGCGGGATTTTGAAAATCAGCGCTATGATGTTCAACATGCTTTTCCCATACTTGTTCCATTCTTTCAGATTCATCTTCAGTGAGTACAAGTTCTTGATGATCTCCCCACCAGTCAACTGTTGGAATGGCTTTCGACAACAGACTTGCTTCCAAGACAGGGCCTCGTTTATAATGGATAAATTGTTCGATGTTCAATCCCACCCAGTTTCTCTGATGAGGGTTTCCTTCCCACGAACACAAATCACGATGCGGATCGGACTCGAACTTTCCTGTCATCATAACAAACCTGCTTTGGGGAGCTATGTATAGCATATAAAACTGCACCCCTTGATATATTCCAATAGGGTTTTGTATTGGCCAATGGGAGATGTGGTAATAGTCGTGATTGTTGATTACTTCTTCCATACTGTGAGGTTGCAACCAACCAGAAGAGTAATGACATGTAAGAATGATGGTTCTCATACTGTTCTAAAATTTCGAGGCAAAATTACCGCCCGACTGCGCCAAAAAGCGGACCAGGCACATTATTCTTCTCAGAATTTTTCCGGCAAGTCCTCCTTCGTGATTTCCGCCAGTTTTTCCGATGTGAGGTTCACCTCCGTCGAGAGGCGGTTGGCCTGCCGCTGCAGGGTGCGCTCGAAGACGTTGCGGACGAAGCGGGCGTTGCCGAAGTTAGCGTCCTTGTGCGCCACCGCCTCCCCGAAATAGTTCTTCAGCGCTGTCGCCGCGTCGGGCGTGATGGTGTAATCGAACTCCTTGAGCTGCTTGAGGAATATCTGGTAAAGTTCGTCGGCATTGTAGTCCGGAAATTCAATGTAGCGGCTGAACCGCGACTGCAAGCCGGGGTTGGAGTCGATGAACGCCTTCATCTCGTTGGTATAGCCAGCGAGAATCACCACTAACCGCTTGCGGTCATCCTCCATGCGTTTGAGCAGCGTGGCCACGGCCTCTCTTCCATAATCCATTTCCCCGCCACCCACCAGAGAGTAGGCTTCGTCAATGAACAGTATGCCATCTAACGCCTTGTCGATAACCTTGTTGGTCTTGACCGCCGTCTGTCCAACGTACTCTGCCACGAGTCCTGACCGGTCGGTCTCCACCAGATGCCCCTTCGAGACCACACCGAGATTTTTGTAAATCTTCGCCAAGATTCGCGCCACGGTGGTCTTGCCGGTTCCGGGGTTACCTGTGAAGACACAGTGGTAAGAGGTGGGTGGCACCTTCATCCCCTTTTGCTGACGTTTGTTCTGAATGAGGATGAAGTCGGAAAGCGCTTCGACCTCTCTTTTGACGCTGCCAAGCCCCACCAGTCCGTTCAGCTCGGCGGAAACATCCTTTCCTAAAGAGGAATTCCGATAGACGGTCTCTCTTTCGTCATCGTTGTCGTAAAACCGTGTGTTGACACCGCCGCTCTGCAACTGCATGATGGAGCTGAGCCAGGCGGACTCCTTGTCGGTGACGACATTGTCCGCTTTGGCCACGATGGAGGCGAAACGATAGAGTTTGATGACATACCGCTGCCGATAGCGCTCGTCCATCCTTCCCAACACATGTGCCACAAAAAACGTGTCGGTCTCTTCTTTAGGTATCTCGTTGAGAGGGTCGTTAATGCCCTTGATGATGGTCTCCGAAAGGGCATGGTTGGCGAGAAGATACAATTTGCGGTAATTCCAATACTGAAGTCTTTCACATTTCCAAGTGCGCTCTATGAAATAATAAAGGCCGTAGCTTGTTTTATTTATCGTGTCGCAAGGAAGCCCTAACCCCTTGTAACAACGCACCATGTCTATCCAAAACAGCCACTGGATTTTGCTTGTCGCATTTTGGAGTTTGTTCCCGTTTACCTGAAAGTTATACCCGCAATCCTCCACCTCTTTCTCAAAGTCCTCAGAGTAGCACGCGAACTCGTACTCCCTCACAAGGTCGTCCACTGCCTTGCTGATTTGATCGAAGTATCTCTCGTCAATATACTGGGAATTTCCCTCTGTTCTATGCCGGGATTTTTCCTCTATTCTGGGATTTGCACTCTGTTTCAAATCCCGAGGCGTTTTTTTTAACGAAGCGGGCAATCTCTTATACAATTTGCGAATGAGGAGAATGCCAAGCACCAGCACAATGACACCGACCCAAAAATTCAGCAAGAACGCTTCAACAACCAAACATGAAGCTATGACGCCAACAATAACAAAACATACACCTTTAACAACTGTTCCAACTTTGCTCATTATTTTGAGGTTATTCTAAATTTCAACGCGGCAAAATTACCACCCGACTGCGCCAAAAAGCGGACCAATAGTAATGGAAACACCCAATTCGCCCAATTCGCTTAATTCGCCGACAACCACCACACCGCCAGCGCCACCTGCGCGACAAATATCGCCGGCACGCCGTACTTGAACTTCTTGTGCTGGGTCTTGTGGCGCCACACCTGCATCCCCAACCACGCCCCGACGCTTCCGCCGACGGCCGCCATCCCCAATAGCACGCTTTCGGGGATGCGCCACCGATTGTGCTGCGCCTTCCATTTGTCAATGCCGTACGCGAAAAAGGTCACCACCGTGATGATGGCCAAATATATCAGAACTATATTTTTGAATTCCAGCATTATAATCGGTCTTTTTATATCCATTTTGAAAACAAATGCAAAAATAAAAAAATTAACCTTTGCGTGTTGGTTTTGAAAAATATGTACCTTTGCTAAATTTAAATTGAAATCTTAAAATTGTTGCTTATGAATATAAAATCTATCCTTTCGACTCTTTTTATAGTATTGTTTTTCAACATCTTATCATTTTCTCAAACGGAAAATCAGTATAGCAAATTCAATCCCGTATCATTGAAGGAAAATGCCAAATATGTGCGGAATTTTGCGCCGAACAATTACGACGAGAAAATTCTGTACCAATGTTTGACCGATATGGTTAATATGGCCCGCGCCGAATTCCGCTACGTCCCGAAAATGGAACACGATCTCAGCTTGGATTCTACAGCACAATACCAAGCTGACTTCCAAGCGTCCAAAGATGAGAAAACGTTGGAAAACAACGCACCGTATAAGACGACTTATTTCCGACTGCGAAAATATGGTCTGGCTGGCAACGGCGAGGAGCTGGTAGCCAAAGCGAAGGCCTATTTGGGTGAGACCGAGTACACCTATTACGACCTTTCTCTCGCGCTTGTCCAATCCATCCTCAAAAATGTGAAGACCGCCGATGTCATGCTGAATGAGCAATATACCTACATGGGGCTTGGATTCAACACAGACGCTGCGATGAAGAGCATGTACCTCTCGCTGATTCTCGGTAACGACCGCTCGTTCAACCATTACAAGGCAGGATTCAACGACAAAGATGTTCCCTACACCAAAGGACAGGCAGGTTTGAAAGGTTATGACGAGAAAATCTGCAAGAAATGTGCTTCGGAACCCGGTTTGGAGGTTCTTTCCGAATGGGTCTCCATAAACAAAAACGGCGAGATTTACATCAACTGCGACAACCACAAGGAATTGAAACGGCTTGTCGGCAAAGAAGGCGACGCCATTGCGATTGACATCATTCAGGAAGGGCAGTACGAATGCGATCACCATCAAGTGGATTACGACCTTTACCATCGCGGAACGGTCACCAAGCCGATCACCTTCGAGAAGATGATGGCCGCCAACGAGAATGCCAACCTCAAGTCCGGCAAACTCATCGCGAAACTCGGCACGCTGCCCGACAATGTTGACGACAGCAAGAATCTGGAACTCGCCGTGCTGGTGCTGAAGGAGGGCAACCGCGTGTGCCGCTCCGTCATCGCCAAGCACATTGAGAGCAAAGGCGCCGACTACACTGAGAAAATCAATTTCGTGAAGGACGAGGTGGGCATCAAGAGCACCGGCGAATGGACAATCTCACCTGAAGACGGCACTTTCAGCGTATCATTCCCATACGATGCCAAAAAAGTCGATTATACCGCCGCCGGTTTCAACTTAGACAAGAAAGACCCTAACATGCCGCAATATAAGGTCAACAGCGTGGAGCTCATCTCCCACATCTCCCCCGACTACTACCAAGACGCCTCCTACAAAACCATCCAGGAAAAACGTGCCGCCGCCGTTAAGAAAGATTTGCAAAGATATTTCCCTGGCATGGACATCAAGCTGGTCTATGACTACTGCTGGGACGAGTTCAAGGAGAAAATCACCCAACACGAGGAATATTACGATTTGAGTTTCAAGACGTTAGAGGAAGCCGCCAAGGAACTGCGCCTATACAATCGTTATGCCGCCAAAATACTGGACACCAACTACTTGGCTCCGCTCCGTACAATGGAACTCCGTCAATCGGTGACCTACTACGCCGACTCCCCGTCCAGCGAGGAGGCTTTCGCCTTGTGGAAGTTCAACAATGCCGTCAAAGATTCGAAAAAGCTCGGTTTCGCCATGTCGGTGGAGGACTACATCCTCAAACAGGTTGAAAACGGCAAGTTCTCTTCGTCTTCATTGGAAAAGATGGAAATTCCGTTTAAGAAAGAGTATCAGACGTTGCTGAACAACAAATTGTACGCCCAATACTACAAGAGTTCGAAGTTGACTCCTGCCATGGCCGAGCAGATGACGAAAATCTATAACCTCAACACAAACAATCAGTTGCTGATGTACAACACCACCATAGCCGATGTCCTTGCCGCCACCATCAACTCCACGGCTGACATCGCCAAGACCCAGACCGCCATCGACAAACTCTACACCATCCCAGCCATCCCGAAAGACCGCGTGAACAGCCTGAATCTCGAATATCAGTTCAAAGTCATCAACTACTTGGACACGATGCCCGCTAATACCGAGACTACAGCATTGGTTAACAGCACTTACGCCAAAATCAAGGAAATCCGCAATGAAAAATTGGACAGTTGGAAAAACGCCTTCAAACTGGCATCGTACTTCAACAAACGCCATGACTACATGTATTCCCTGTCGCTGATGACACCCTTCCTTGATGACCCGACCATCTCAGAAGACTTTATCTTTTCATACGTCTCTCTGGCGGCGCACCGCGAGGAAACCTACCTGAGCGGTCTCTTCACAAAGGCTTTGCAATTGGCGGCAGACAGGAATGCGGCTCGCCTGTGCGGCCTGATTGACAAGTTGCCGTCATGCATCTTGGAGAACGAAGAGGCGAAGAAGATTATTTGCAAGGCGTGCAATAGGTAGTGGGTTCAATGGTCGAGATTCAAGGGTCGAGGTTTTGTGCCTATTGAAACGTGTTTGTTTAAAGATATTCCTTGAGCAGTCTCGAAGAGACAATACGCACGGAGTGCAATTAACTCCACATAAGGCGTAAGCCACAGTGTGGGGTTGTCAAAGCCAAGAATAATGAATGATACTGTTAAGAATCCAGAAGAGAAAGACGAATTATACGAACATTTCAGGTTCGAGGTCACGGCGGGCACGGAGATGCTCCGCATTGACAAATATCTGTTCAATCTGATTGCCAACACGTCACGCAACAAAGTGCAGCAGGCGGCGAAGGCAGATTGCATCTTAGTGAACGGCAAGCCCGTGAAGCAGAACTACAAGGTGCGCCCCGGCGACACCATTTCCGTGCTGATGCCGAACCCGCCCAATGACACCGAGATTCTGCCCGAAAACATCCCGCTGAATATCGTCTATGAAGACAATGATCTCCTGATTGTCAACAAGGAGGCGGGCATGGTGGTGCATCCGGCTTATGGGAACTATACGGGAACGTTGGTTAATGCGCTGTACTACTACTTTCGCGATCAGAAATTGGAGGACGGCTCCCCGATGAAGCCGCTGTTAGTGCATCGCATCGACAAGAACACTTCAGGGCTGCTTGCGGTTACCAAGAACGAGTTGGCGCAGATGCGGTTAGCCAAAACGTTCTTCGACCACGATTTGGAACGCAAGTACTGGGCGTTGGTGTGGGGTGACATGGAGGAGGACTCCGGAACCATTGTGGGCAACGTGGGACGCAATCCCAAAGACCGCATGGTGATGACCGTCTTTCCCGAGGGCAGCGACCAGGGCAAGCATGCGGTCACGCACTGGCGCGTGGTGGAGCGGTTCGGTTATGTGACGCTGATCGAGTGTCAGTTAGAGACTGGCCGCACGCACCAAATCCGCGTCCATCTGCAACATATCGGACATCCGCTCTTCAATGACGAGGCTTACGGCGGGAACCGCATCCTCAAAGGCACCACGTTCACCAAATACCAGCAGTTCATCCGCAACTGCTTCACCCTCCTGCCGCGTCAGGCTTTGCACGCCAAGTCGCTCGGTTTCAAGCACCCGATTACCGGCAAGAACATTCTGTTTGAGTCGGAGCTTCCAGCAGATTTCAATGCCGTTGTTGAAAAGTGGCGGAACGGGATGAGATAAGAGTTCTTTCGCACCATCCTGAAAACCATCGCAGCCTTCATTATCGTTTTTGTGCTGCTTATCGCGTTCTTCGTTTCATTGGGTTGGCCATAAATTGGTTCGAATAAGCAAGCTGCTTGGCTTTAATTTGTTCTTCTCGTGGTGAATATTACCATCAAAAAAAGCACCTCCGAATCGGAAGTGCTTTTTTACGAAATCTCGAACAATCTCACTTACTCTTGCGTGGGAACCACGGAAACATAAGATCTGTCCTTGTAGGTTTTCTTGAATTCAACAATGCCGTCGCACAAAGCGAAGAGGGTGTGATCTTTACCCATTCCCACGTTCTTGCCAGGGTTGTGGACGGTTCCTCTTTGGCGGACGATGATGTTGCCAGCTTTGGCAAATTGACCACCGAAGATCTTTAAACCTAATCTTTTACTCGCTGATTCGCGGCCGTTCTGAGAACTACCGACACCTTTTTTATGAGCCATAAGTCTAAATTTTAATCGTTAACACTAAATTTTACAGGGTTATGCTATCAATCTTGATGGAGGTCAGACACTGGCGATGACCATTCAGTTTCTGATAACCTTTTCTTCTTTTCTTCTTGAAAACAAGCACTTTGTCACCTTTCAGGTGTTGGAGAACGGTAGCGGTTACGTTCGCGCCGGAAACGGTCGGCGTACCCACTTTGACATCACCGTCATTATCCACTAACATTACGCGGTCAAACGTGACTTGCGCACCTTCTTCAGCCTTGAGGCGCTGAACATAGACTCTGCGGTCTTTTTCAACCTTGAATTGTTGCCCGGCTATTTCTACAATTGCGTACATTTTGGTATAATTTTTGTTTGTAAATTTTTGGGCGGCAAAAATATAATTTTTTTTGACACCACAATTTTTAAATGCAATTTTTTTTCAACTTTTCCGTTATGAAACGGTTTTATAAACAAACATCAATGAAAAAAACATTAAATATGAAAGCAATGAACAATTCTAAAATGCTGTTAATCGCCATTTTATCCATTTTCATCTGCATAAACAGCGGATGTTCGCAGCCGGAAAAACGTGTTGCAAAATATGTCGATTTAACAGAGGCAGCCGAATCCTCCGTCAATGCCGTGGTCTATATCAAGACCGAATTTACGCAGAAAAACTCCATGTGGGATGACTTTTTCGGCGGTACTATTTGGGAGCATTTCTTCGGTTCCGCGCCAAGCACATATCCCGTTCAAGCTGCTGGCTCGGGCGTAATCATCTCTTCCGACGGCTACATCGTAACCAACAACCACGTTGTGGAAGATGCCGAAAAAGTGACCATCACCCTGAACGACAAGCGCGAATATGAAGGCGAAATCATAGGCACCGACCCCGCCTCCGATCTGGCACTCATCAAAATCAACGAAAGCCGCCTGCCCTACCTGAAGTTCGCAAACTCCGACTCCGTGCGCATCGGCGAATGGGTGCTGGCCATCGGCAACCCCATGGGGCTGAACTCCACGGTCACCGCCGGTATCATCAGCGCCAAGGCCCGCCAGCTCAACACTGGTCGCAACACCATGTCCGATGAGGTCTATCTCCAAACCGACGCTGCCGTCAACTCCGGCAACTCGGGTGGCGCATTAGTGAACGCTTCCGGTCAATTAGTCGGCATCAACACGGCCATCGCCTCCGGCAACGGCTACTACACAGGCTACTCCTTCGCCATCCCCTCTAACATCGTGCAGAAAATCTGTCACGATCTGGAACATTATGGCACCACTCAGCAGGCTTATCTCGGCGTTTCCATCATGGAGCTGAATGCCACTAACGCCAAAGAACTGAACCTCAGTGATGTGAGCGGCATCTATGTGGCGGAAGTCTCCGACAACGGTGCCGCTGCACAGAATGGATTCCAAGAAGGCGATGTCATCACCCACATTGACGACACCCCCGTCAACAGCCTCGCCGAAGTGCGTGGAGTCCTCAAAACCAAATCCCCTGGCGACAAAGTTAAGGTCATTTTAGTCAGAAATAAAGAAAAAATCACAAAAAATGTAACTTTATTGAATAGTAAAGGTACAACAGAAAAGGTTGAAAAATAGCTATTAGCTGTTAGCCCTTAGCTGTTGGCAAAAGCCAATAGCCAAAAGTTAAAAGCCAATAGCCAAAAGTTAAATAAATGAGACAATTAAAAATATCAAAATCCATCACCAACCGCGATTCTGCATCGCTGGAACGGTTTCTGTCCGACATCAGCAAGGTGCAGATGATCGGTGCGGACGAGGAGGTGGAACTGGCGCGTAAAATCAAGGCGGGAGACGAAGACGCTCTCAACAAGCTGGTTACCACAAACTTACGTTTTGTCGTGTCCGTAGCCAAACAGTACCAGAATCAAGGTATCGGCCTGCAAGACCTCATTAATGAGGGCAACTTGGGACTTATCAAAGCCGCGCAACGTTTCGACGAGACGCGCGGTTTCAAATTCATCTCATACGCGGTATGGTGGATCCGACAAGCCATCCTGCAAGCTATCGCCGACCAGTCGCGTATTGTGAGACTGCCCCTGAACCAGGTCGGTGTCATCAACAAAATCAAAAAGGAGACCGCCCGTTTGGAACAGACCCTCAATCGTTTGCCCACTACGGAGGAAATCGCCAATGCCATGGACATGCCCGTCTATAAGGTGGCGGAAATCATGAAGATGAACAACCACCCGCAGTCCATCGACTCCCCCATCGCGCCCAACGAGGAAACCCGTTTCGTGGATGTCTTCGTCCATGACAACGACGAGAACACGGACACCACACTGATGAAAGAGTCCCTCTCCTCGGAAATCAACGATTTGTTGAAGACTCTTCCCGACAAAGAAGCAGACGTCCTTCGCCTTTTCTTCGGCATCGGCACCTCGCACGAACACACGCTGGATGAAATCGGCGACAAGCTGGATCTCTCCCGCGAGCGCGTGCGACAAATCAAGGAACGCGCCCTGAAAAGGCTGCGTCAAAGTGCGAAAAACAAAAACTTAAAGAGCTATCTGTAATTTTAACTTGAATTATTTGAGTAGAAAAGATTTACATTTTCAAGGATGTTCTCAGTGAACAGTGATCAGGATAAAGTGAAGCAAGCTAACACATATATAACATTGTTTTTTTTGTGTGCGTTGTGTGCGACTTTGATGTCCTGCAAGCCGAAAGCATTGCCGGAACCAAAGCCTATGGGTTATTTCCGTATCTACCTTCCCGAACACATTTACCAGCCAATGGACACTACCCTACCCTTTCGGTATGAACAATCGGTGTTCGCCCAAACTGACATAAAGAAACAAAAAGACAACACCCTTTGGATGACACTGGCTTATCCCGATTTGAAAGCATCTTTACGATTCACCTGTTTTGAGGTCAAAAACGCGGACAGTCTGCGAAAGCTGATGATTTCCGAAGACAAAATGGTGAAGTTCCATTATCAAAAAGCAGATGACGTGCAATATTCTGTCATTCATGACCCCGAATCAAACTTATGGGGGCAAACTTACGAGATTTTCGGAAAGGAAGTGGCCACGCCGTTCCAGTTCTGGCTCACCGACAGTACTCACCGTTTTGTCCGCGCCACACTTTACTTTGATGAGACGCCCAACAATGATTCCTTACAACCTGTGATTCAATATCTTAAAGAGGATGCCTTGCACCTTATCAACACCTTTGAATGGAAATAATGATTTTTAGACTACTTATCAAATTGATTACCAAATAAATAAAACAGAAATATGAAAAAAAAACTTTATGCAGCACTTTGCATTGTGATGGTCGCTGTAGCAGCTGTTGTTCTGATTTGCGCCACTTCCGGAGATGACACAATGACCAAGAAGAACGGCGTTTACATCGTGAACACTACCAAATTAGGGGCTAATGTTCAAGGTTACAATGGACCAACCCCGCTGAAAATATACATCAAAGGGGACAAAATCGAGAAAATTGAGGCACTGCCCAATGATGAAACTCCGCGTTTCTTTGAGATGGTGAAATCCGGACTACTCAACAAATGGAACGGCATGACTGTGAAACAAGCCGCCTCCGCCAAGGTAGATGCTGTGACCGGTGCCACCTACTCCTCCAATGCCGTCAAGGAGAATGTTCGCCTCGGTGTGGAATACTACCAAAAACACAAAAAGTAAATTAAGCAAAATCAAATATGATGCGATGGCTGTATATGCGCATGGCTGTTCTCGGGGTGCTGGTGTCCGTAGCGGCGAAAGTTGCTTTGGCACAAGGTCCTGACACCATCCGCATGATGCAGTACAACCTGATGTATTATACCAACAGCTCTGGCTTTTCTGATTGCAACAGCTTGAGCAACAATCTGGATGCAAAAGACGCCAACATCAAGACCATTTTCCAATATGTGAAACCCACCGTGTTTTGTGTCTGCGAGTTGGGATCACAAAACCAGTACGCCGACCGTTTGCTCAACAACGCCATCAACACCGACGGGATCAACTACTATCGTCGTGGCCCGCTCACCAATCAGTCGGGTGGAACCATCGCGAATATGATTTACTACGATTCACACAAGTTAACCTTGTACAAATCCTCCAACATAACAACCTCATACAGAGACATCAACAGTTACACTTTCTACTATAATGCGGACAATTTAAACACTGGCGACACCATCTTCACGACATTTTGGATTGCACATTTGAAAGCAGGTAGTAATTCCTCGAATGAAGAAGCCCGCTCGGTACAGGTACAAAAGCTGATGAGTCGCATCGCAAACTCTGGATTGCCCGGCAACTACACGCTTTCAGGCGATTTCAACATCTACAGCAGCGATGAGCCCGCTTACCAAACGCTCACAGAATATCCCAATAGCCTGTACCGCTTTTATGACCCTGTGAACAGTCCCGGAAATTGGCATAACAACCCGCAGTTTTCTTCGCTGCACACACAATCCACGCACACGCAAGAGGCCGATTGTTTTTCTGACGGCGGTTTAGACGACCGTTTCGACATCATTTTAGTGTCGCCATACATTTACTATGGTAGCGACCGCATTCATGTCGTGGAAGGATCGTATCATGCTTTAGGTCAAGACGGGGCACGTTTCAACGGAACCATTCTTTCCCCCGTCAACAACTCCATTCCTTCCAATGTGGCCCATGCCCTCTTCCAACAGTCTGATCATCTGCCGGTTATTATGGACATGACCATCGATGCTCATGTTGGCGTTCCCGTTTATAAACCTGATTTTCAAATAAAAGTAGCCAATCCTGTGCGGGAAACGCTGTTCGTCGAACTTCAAAATGACAAAGCAGACGATTATGACATCAGCGTCTATGCCGCAGATGGAAGCTTGGTGATGAACCGTCATGAACATCTGGATACCGGCTTACACCGTTTGACGTATTCCTTCGATTTTCGGAAAGGTATCTATTTAGTGACATTCACGAATAAATCAGGTCAAAAAACAATAAAAAAGCTGATTCATTTTTAATATATTTTGCCAAAAAACATCCAAAAAAAGAAAACTGAATAAAAAAAGTATATCTTTGCACCCTCATTTTTCATCACGAACAATAAACAAAACCATTATGAGTGAAATTGTTGTAAACCGTTATTCTGACGAAGATTTGGAAGAGTTCAAAATCTTAATAGAAAAGAAAATCGAAGAAGCAAAAAAGAACTTGGAAGTCTATCAAGAAGCCTATAGCGGTGTCGGAAACGACACCAAAGACACCGCGCCGACTTTCAAAAGCCTGGAAGAAGGCAATCAGGTACTCTCAAAAGAGGAAAACGGTCGTCTGATGTCACGTTTGGTGAAATATATCTCAAATTTGGAGGCTGCATTGGTGCGTATTGAGAACAAAACATACGGTGTGGACCGCATCACGGGCAAACTTATCCCCAAAGAACGGCTGAGAATTGTTCCTCATGCCACATTGGACATCGACACCAAATTACAGGAAAAGAAAAAATAGGCCTAACGCATCGCCGAAACTTTTTCATATCCGGGCATTCGATGAATCCTTTACTGAAAATTGAAGATTTGTCACTTGAATTCCGGCGTGACACTCAATGGAATCCCATTTTGCATCATATCAACCTTTCCCTCAATGAAGGAGAGGTTTTGGGTATTGTAGGCGAATCGGGGTCGGGTAAGTCGGTCACGGCACTTTCCGTCATGCAACTGCTGAACCCCAAAACCGCACGTTATCCTTCCGGAAAAATCCTTTTTCGCGCAGATAGTGATGACAAAAAACCTCCTTTGGATATTCTGAATGCATCCGAATCTACCATGCAAGCACTCAGAGGAAACCAAATAGGCATGATTTTCCAGGAACCGATGACCTCGCTCAATCCGGTCATCCGCTGCGGCGAACAGATTTCCGAACAGATTATCCTGCACAAACATGTCAGCAAAAAAGAAGCAAAAGAGCAGGTAATAAACCTGTTCAAAGAAGTAATGTTGCCAAGACCCGCCCAGATTTTCGACTCTTATCCGCACGAACTCTCCGGCGGTCAGAAACAACGCATTATGATTGCCATGGCCATGAGCTGCAACCCGAAACTGCTCATCGCCGACGAACCTACCACCGCCTTGGATGTCACCATCCAGAAAAACATCCTCGAACTCATCCGCAGTCTGCAACAAAAGCATGGCATGAGCGTGCTGTTCATCACCCACGACTTAGGAGTGATGGCGGAAGTCGCCGACCGCACCATTGTGATGTATAAGGGCGACATAGTTGAGGAAAACACTGTTCAGAATATCTTTCTGAATCCACAGAATCCTTATACGAAGCAACTTATCGCCTGTCGCCCCTCTATGAACCAACGACTGAAAACGCTACCGCAAGTGTCCGACTTCGCAGGAACCAACGACAATGCCGTTCAAGACATCATCACCAAACTGACTGTCAATCCTGAAGATCGGAGAACTGCACACGAAAAGCTCTATTCGGGTAACAAGATTGTCACTATCAAGAACTTAAATAAAGTTTACAAATTACGGAAACGCAAACTTTTTGAGAAACAAAAGTACCTTCACGCGCTCAAAGACATCAACATAGACATTTACGAAGGCGAGACTTTAGGCCTCGTCGGCGAGTCAGGATGCGGTAAAACCACTTTAGGTCGCACACTGCTGCGTCTGATAGAGCCGTCCTCTGGGGAAATTTGTTTCTATGGCAAGAATCTCGTCCGTCTTCCCGCTTCCGAACTCAGAAAGATTCGCAAAGACCTGCAAATCATCCTGCAAGACCCATATTCGTCTCTTAACCAGCGTCTTACTATTGGCGAAGCGCTCATGGAACCTATGCGCGTACACGGCATCTTGCAAAATGACAAAGAACGCAAAAAACGGGTCATAGAGTTGCTTGAGCGTATAAGTCTCAATGAATCACATTTTTATCGTTATCCGCACGAATTTTCCGGTGGCCAGCGGCAACGCATCTCCATCGCCCGCGCCCTCACCGTGAACCCTAAATTCATCATCTGCGATGAATCTGTTTCTGCCCTTGATGTTTCCGTACAAGCCCAAGTGCTGAACCTGCTCAACGAACTCAAATCCGAGTTCCATTTCACCTATATCTTTATCTCCCATGACTTGTCTGTCGTGAAATTCATGGCAGACCGAATCGCCGTCATGCAGCAGGGCTCCATCGTGGAAATCGGCGAGGCAGACACCCTCTGTCTTCATCCACGTACCGACTATACTCGCAAACTAATCAACGCTATCCCGAAAGGGATTGTATGTTGATCTAACTATGACGAAACTGTTAAACAACCGCAAATCGTAAATCGTAAAACAATGAATATTCTAAAACTCATCATCCGTATCGGCATCGGCGCATTTTTCATTGTGTCCGCCATTTTGAAACTGTTATCGTTAGACCACTTTGAGCTATACATCTACAGTTTCAATTTGGTCGGTTTCACGCTGAGCAGTTTTGCGGCACGCGTCATCATTGCTGCCGAAATTTTAGTGGGCATCCTGTTGATTGCCAAAATCAAATACAAGGAAGCGTGGTGGTTGACAATGTTGATGCTGATCGGGTTTTCCTTTCTGCTCATATATGTTATTCTCTTCCGCGATGACAGCAACTGTCACTGTATGGGAGACTTGGTTGAGATAAAGCCATCCCTGTCGCTCATCAAGAATATCGTGGCCATTGCGCTGATGCTGTTCATTCGCAAGGAGGAAGATTACCGTTTCAAGGGGCGCATCGCCGTGCTTGTTGGCGCTTTTATCGCTGCCATAGTGCCTCCTTTCGCCCTCTTTCCGATGGACAACATCTACAACATGCTCTCCAAACCCGATAATCTCAACTACAATGAAACCGAATTAAATGCTTTGATGGCAGACTCCACCATGCAAGGTGTCAGCTTTGACGATGGCAACTATATTGTGGGGGTAGTCTCTTCCGGTTGCGAATTTTGTCACACCGGCTGCTTGAAACTGTCAGAATTCGTTAGTAATAACCAATTGGATAGTAACCGCGTAGTCTATCTGATTTGGGGCGACAGTACCTCAATACGCCAATTCAAGACAGAAACCAAATCAGAGCCTTTCCGTTTCATCCAAATTTCCCCCATTCAGGCTGTCCATGTCGTTAACGGCCAGTTTCCCACCTTCCTGCTCATGCACAACGGTGAAGTGCAAAGCACCGCCAACCTGCGCCATCTAACGGAAAAAACAGTCACTTCACACCTTCAATGATTTTTGTATTTTTTCTATTTTCAACTAAATTTTAGATGAATATGTCTTTATCAACAAAAAAGAAACAAGAAATCTACAATTACTATTCGGAAAATGGTTTCTGTCATTCCACCGAACAAATCGTGAAAGATTTGAACATTTGCCACAAAACCTTCTTTAACCGGTATGGTACTAAATCCAATTCCATAGAGATTGCATGGAACTATTGGCAAGATCTGTGCAAAGAGAAATGGACGCGCATTCTGGAAAACTGCAACCACTGCGTTGAAGAGTTACTCATGGTCCTTTACCACATGTACAAAACACGGGAATTTGAGACATATTATTACGAATTAACGCGGAACAGCCGTAAATACCTTGACACAAGTTCCTATTTTTACTCTATAGTGTACTCGATTTTGGAAAAAGGGAAAAAGTGTTTTCATATTAAGGAAAATCTGAACACGGATGCCTATACCCCATTTGTACTTAACAATATGTTTCTTATTGATTTCGAGAAAGATAAGCGTCAAGACGTTTTGAAATTCATTTTGAATCCGGCATTGACCGAACGCGGGATGGAGTTGTTTCTTGAAACACCTTTCGCCTGATTCAGTTTGGTATTCACTTAAGCCAAAAGCTGAATTAAACTTTTTCCTTTCCTAACAGTTGTGTTCGTTCAACTGAATTGTGTATTTTTGCCGTCAATTTAAAAGCGATGAAAAAAGCGGTTTTACTTTTAGGGATATTGTTTTTCATGATTGTTGGTCGTGCCAGCTATTTGCTGATTCCCATGGACTTGGCGCAGAGTAATCACCTGAAAGCGTACGGAATAGCCTATTTCGCCGTTGCCCACCAAATAGACATGAGCTGGTTGCTGAACTACCGAGGCGGCAGTTTCATGTGCCCGTACAACGGGGGAGTGGAAAACGAATGTCTTGTGCGCGGTGTTTCCTACGAAGTCATCGCTGACTTACAGGCCACACAAATCCTCAATGAAATTGCTGTGGTGGAGAATAACATGAATGAAATCCGGCTGACCAAAGAACCCAAAATCGCCGTCTATTCCCCGAAAAACAAACTTCCCTGGGATGATGCCGTCACCCTTGTGCTGACCTACGCTGAAATCCCCTACACCGTGATTTATGACGAAGAAGTCATCAAAGGCGAACTGCCCAAATACGACTGGCTGCACCTTCACCACGAGGATTTCACCGGCCAATACGGAAAATTTTGGGCCAACTACCGCAACGCCAAATGGTATCAAGACGATGTACGGGAAAACGAAGAACGGGCTGCACAGCTTGGATTTACGAAAGTGTCTCAAATGAAACTCGCCGTTGCTAAAGGCATCCGCGACTTCGTGGCGGGCGGCGGCTACCTCTTTGCCATGTGCTCCGGTCCTGACAGCTATGATATCGCCCTTGCCGCTGAAGGCATCGACATTTGCGAAACCATGTTCGATGGTGACCCCATGGACCCGCAAGCACAAAGCAAACTCAACTATGACAACTGCTTTGCTTTCACCGACTTCAAAATCGAAACTAACCCTTACGTCTATGAAGTCTCCAACATCGATGTGAACCCTTCGCAGCACATCCAAAACAAATCCCACGACTATTTCACCCTCTTTGAATTCTCCGCCAAATGGGATCCTGTTCCCACCATGCTGTGCCAAAACCACTTACAGGTGATTCCCGGATTTATGGGACAGACCACAGCATTCCGTAAAGAACTCATCAAACCAACCGTAACCATTATGGGCGAGTGCGCTTTTTTCAATGAAGCAAGATATATTCACGGAGAATACGGCAAAGGCACCTGGACGTTCTACTCCGGCCACGATCCGGAAGACTACCAACATCTGGTCAACGATGCCCCCACAGACCTCAACCTTTTCCCCAACTCCGCCGGTTACCGTTTGATTCTCAACAACGTACTCTTCCCTGCCGCTAAAAAGCAGCAACAGAAGACGTAAGACTTAGACGTTAGAAATGTTCCGGCCAAAAGCTAATACCCAACGGCTAAATCCCCGGTATCATGTTATAAATAAGGTCAACAACTTTGGGGCCGACCTTTGCAGCGGCGGCCAGAACCTCTTCGTGAGAGGCTTTTTCCACTTTGCCCACAACACCAAGGTCGGTGATTACCGACAAAGCGAAAATTTCCAAACCAAGATAATGCGCCATAATGGCTTCCGGTACCGTGGACATACCCACCGTATCCGCACCCATAATGTGGAACATCTTGTACTCCGAAGGAGTCTCAAAACAGGGACCGGTGACTCCTATATAGACACCTTCTTGAAGATAAATATTCAATTTTTCCCCAATTTGGTGCGCCAACTTCAGCAATCGGTGGGAATAGACTTCACTCATGTTCGGGAAACGCGGACCAAGTGTGTCATCGTTCGGACCTAACAGCGGATTAGTGCCGAAGAGGTTGATATGGTCACGTATAAGCATGATGTCGCCAACTTTGAATGTGGGGTTCATGCCGCCCGCCGCGTTAGAAAGGATGACCGTCTTCACCCCAAGACCAGGCAAAATCTGCTGTGGGAAAGTCACCACATCCATCGGATAGCCTTCGTAATAATGGAAGCGTCCGTTGAAAACAACCACATCCACCCCGTTCAGTTTTCCGAATATCATCGTGCCTTTATGCCCTTGTACCGTAGAAACCGGAAAATTGGGAATCTCTTTGTAAGGAATTTCATCCACAATGTCAATCTTTTGCGTTAAGCCGCCTAGTCCTGAGCCTAACACGATGGCAATTTTCGGATTTATCGTTTTACGGTTATTCAGGTATCCAACCGTTTCAGCTATTTTCTTTCTTTTTTCCTCGAACATGATCTATCACTATTTGGTTAAAGCTATCCCGTTGATTTTCAGTGAGAAATTCCACTTCCACACGTATCACAAAAACGGGTAGCAAAGATACAATATTTCTAATATGTTCTGATTGCAAACGCATCCAATCTTTTTCCGTAGTAACCAGCACGCATTGATTACCGATATTGTTAAAATGCTGATCATAAACAGCTTGTATCTCTTTTTCAGTAAAAGAATGATGGTCTGGAAATTCGTGATGCCCCTCTATGTTATATGTTTTCTCCAAATGATTGATTAAAGGTTTTGGGTGGGCTATTCCTGTCAGAACCACGATGTCGCGGACCAACTGTGGGTCGATTTTCTCCGCCGCATGAGTGACAGGAACCAGCTGTTCATAACGGTAGCGCGTGAAAAAGAGATGCTGATGGGTCCTTAAACGGAGTTTGTACCTCCATGTGGATTCGTCAGTGTTTGCTTTGTCGGGAACTTTTGTCACGATTATGACGTCAGCGAAACGTGCCGCACGCGGGAACTCCCGAAGCGTGCCTGTCGGCATTGGCATGTCAGGACGATAAGGGCGATTGTATTCGGTTAACAGGATATGGAAGCTTGGGCGGAAGCGCAAATGCTGGTAAGCATCGTCAAGAACAACGACCTCTGTATCAGGATTTTCTGAAAGAAGATTGCGCACACCCTCACAACGGTTTCCATCCACAGCCAACGGCACGTCAGGATGTCGCAAATGGGTCATAAAGGACTCATCCCCAAACATTTCTGCATTCCGATCTTGGGAATCTGTCTGCAAGACAGAATGATAACCTTTGGATTTCCGTCCGTATCCACGACTTAACGCCGCCACATGGAACTCTCGCTTCAATAATTCGATAACATATTGTGTATGAGGGGTTTTTCCTGTTCCACCCACAGCCAAATTGCCGACATCAATGGCAGGAATCGAGGACTCCATCTCTTTCCAAAAGCCAATTCTGTACAAAAACCGGCGAATCGCGGCCACCAAACCGTAAATCAAGGAAAAGGGTGTCAACAACAGTCCTATGATGAGTTTAATCCGATCCATTTTCTGATGCTTCACTGTGTTTGGCCGCCTCCCGTTCCTCACGTCTCTTGCGCATCTGTTCTTCAACCTCATTCTCGTATGCTTCATACCTCGTGATGATTTTGGTCACCAGATGATGCCGCACAACATCTTTGTTATCCATGTAGATAAAGTCGATGCCTTTCACGCCTCGCAGGATTCGGTCGGCGAGAATCAATCCCGACTGTTGATTTTTAGGCAGGTCGATTTGCGTTATATCGCCTGTGATGAAGAATTTAGCGTTTTTTCCCATACGGGTCAGGAACATCTTCAGCTGCGATGAGGTGGCATTCTGCGCCTCATCAAGAATCACGTAAGCGTTGTCAAGCGTACGTCCGCGCATAAAGGCAAGGGGCGCAATCTCAATCACCTTGTCTTCCATCATGGCCATCAGTTTCTGCATGGGCATCATGTCCCAAAGTGCATCGTACAACGGTTGCAGATATGGGTCGAGTTTGTCGCGCAAATCCCCAGGAAGAAATCCAAGGTTTTCGCCTGCCTCGACAGCTGGACGAGTCAATATAATACGTTTTATCTGTTTGTTTTTCAACGCCTTAACCGCCAATGCAACAGCCGTATAAGTTTTACCCGTTCCGGCCGGGCCCACCACAAACACCATGTCGTTTTTTTCGGCGCTTTCCACCAACCGCTTCTGATTCGGGGTGATGGCCTTGATGACTTTTCCCTCCCGACCATGCACAATCACGTTGCTGTCGTCTCTATTCAATGCATAAAAACTGTCATCCTCCGACGCCGTGATGTTGATGATGTCTGTTTCCGTCAACTTTCCAAATTGTTCAATGTGCTTCTCCAGCATTGCGACACGTTCCTCCAACGACTGTATTTCATCGTCAGACCCAGAAATTCGCAATTCGTTTCCGCGCACAATTATTTTCAATTTTGGAAAAATATGAGAAAGAAGAACCACATTGTTGTTCTGCGGGCCGAACAATTCAACAGCAATGTCGGGATTTACATCAATAATCTTATCCATTTGGTGTATTATTCAATAACAAGGTAATTTAAAGGATTTATCGGGAAGCCATTGTACCACAGCTCGAAATGAAGGTGACGGTCGTTTTTGTCTGAAGAGTTGGCACTGCCTGCCGAGGCGATTGGCATGCCGCTTTTCACCCGCGCACCTACTGTTTTCAGCAAGGCGGCATTGTGTTTGTATATGGAAATCATATTTCCAGGATGCTGCACGATTATCGTATATCCATCTGTGGAAGTATAATCGGCAGCTATCACAACCCCATCAGCCACACATGAAACCGTTTTGTTGTCTGCGGTGACGATATCTATGCCGTAATGGTTTTGGGACGCATCAAAAAGGCGTGTCACAGCACCCATTGCCGGCGGGTAGATAGATATGTTTGTGATTTTGGCTTGTTCAATGTTAGGGACGCTGGGACTGGATGAAGCGCTGTTTTCTGCTGTTCTGCTCAATATCAGCCTGGCATCTTCCAATATCTCATTCACACGGCCTGCGCGGGACTTGTCTCGTTCCACAGGATGCACATCCGGTGTGGCACGGACCTTGTCGTCCTCATACACCACATCGTCTTTGCCTTCCAACACATTCGAAAAAGACTCCAAGTACTGCTGGTTCATAGCATAACGTTTTTCCAAGGAATCTACTCGAGCGGCCGTCTGCTTGTATAATTTGTAATCTTTTTGGTTCGTATATCCTGGAATATACACCCGTAAGGGGGTCAGGGCAATCAAGATGGTGGTCAAAACAATAATGACAAAAGCAGCCAAAATGGATACCACTACCACCTTTTTGATAGTAATGTTTCGAATCAAGAAACTCTGCTCGTGCGTGTCTTCGTTGGAGAAAACAAGTCTGTATCTTGTTTGCCACTCACTCACGATGATGTTCCATACCTTCTTTATCTTCTCTAATTTACTCATTGCTGCTTAAACTTCCCGTTTTTGCGGCGCAAAAGTAGCAAAAAATGTGACTGGCTCGTTTTTTTTATTTCTTTGTATATCAACTGATTGCCAATCATAAAAAACAAAAAGACAAAAAGTATTTGGTTTTAGTGGATTTTTATAAAGAAATATTCGTATTTTTGCTGCCCGAAAAAATCACTAAAGTCAAGTATTATGAACGAAAGAGACAACAATGTAAGTTTTTTCAGATTTGAGGATTTGCGTATTTATGCTAAGGCCATGGATTATATTGTATGGTTATACCAACAATTGCCCACAGGAGAACTGACAGCAAATCAAAAAATCATCCAAAGGTCGTTTATGAGATCTGCCCAAGATATTGCGTTGAACACGGCAGAAGGATCATCACGTAACCGGACACAATTCCTGTATTATTTGAAAATGGCGAAGAGCTCCGTCCGGGAATGTGTCGTTCACACGGAAATTGCCTCCAGGGTCGGTTTTTTGTCTGAAGAGGCCAAGGAACACTCTCGTAACGAACTAATGGAGTTGACCAAAATGATCGGTTCGCTCATCGCATCCCTTCAACGTTCCTCTTTAGGAATGTCTCATTCCGGAAGACCTGCAGAAGAGACTGACGATCTCAACATCCCGGAATCCGACGATTTCGACGAGATGATCTAATTCACTGAAACCAAAGAAATACCATGCTATTGTTAGCATTTCACATAAAGGGATATCGTGTTTGATATTCCTTTTTTTAATTTTTCACAAAATGAAATCCAACAAAACACTAATTTTATTACTCCTTCTTCCTTGTCTAATAACTGCGAAAACGCTGACAAAAGACAAAACAACTACGTTAGGAGTGCGAGCCTTTCACCAAAAGGCACAAGCCATCTGCCCCGAGGCAAGTTCTTACTCTTTAAAAAAATGTCAATTCCTTGAAAACGAAGGGGTTGTTGACGTGGCAATCATGCACTTTGACAATGGCTTTCTGATATTTTCGGCAGAAGATGCTGTTTTCCCTGTACTTGCCTACAGTTTCACCAATGACATTGACTTGGACAATCTCTCACCTGGTGCAAGTCTGTTCTTAGCTCAATACCGTCAGGAGATTGCTGCGGCGCGGCGCACCCACGCCATCCCCGACGAACAAGTGAGAAATGCATGGAACGAACTCCTTCACCCTTCCAAAGATGCGTCCACTCAAACC
The DNA here is from genome assembly GCA_946407715.1 of uncultured Bacteroidales bacterium. The sequence goes on from CAMJPH010000019.1 coordinate 23,610, forward strand.
GAGGTGGCTCCTCTGCTGCACTCTACCTGGAACCAAAATCGATACTATAACGAATTATGTCCACAGGACGAAAATGCACCGGCAGGTTATAATGGGAAAGTTCCCAACGGATGCGTGGCCGTGGCCATGTCACAAATCATATATTATTACCGCTATCCGGAATCCGGTACTGGCAGCCATACTAATTACACAGACTACGGTTCCTTTCATGTCAATTTCGCTCAACAGCATTACAATTATGATGCCATGTGCGACAAACTCACGTTCTATAACAACGAGGTGGCCAAGCTGATTTTTCATTGTGGCACAGCCGTAAACATGATGTATGGCCCTGACGGATCAGGCGCCTATTCCCAAGACGTGCCGGAAACCATGTCCAATTATTTCAGATACAGTCCTGATTCCTATTATTCCTCCAAGCATCACCATTCCAACTCTTCCTGGTGCAGTATGCTCAAGGAAGATCTTGATGCATTCCGCCCTATTTATTATTCCGGATATTCCGAAGAAGGCGGTCACGCTTTCATTTGCGATGGATACAACAGCGACAACTATTTCCATTTCAATTTTGGATGGGGTGGCTCTGGTAACGGGTACTACATTACCGAAAGCACTGATACAGACGACAATGAAGTTGGTGGTTATGGAAACTGGCAGTCCGCCATCTTCAACTTGCATCCTTTAGACAGCGAATACCCATCCTATTGCAACAACCATGCTATCACTGCCTCCAACGGTTCATTGGAGGACGGCAGCGGTCACAAAAATTACCTGAACAACACCTTCTGCACATACATCATTACCGACGAACAGCAATACTCCACATCTGTCACGTTGAAACACTTTTCCACACAAGAGGGGCACGATTTCCTCCGTTTTTGGAACGGACATCCCTCCCAAGACAGTCTTCTTCTGGAGCTTTCCGGCGAAATAACAGGCTCACTTTCTCACACATTCAATACCGACTCTCTATATATCACCTTTGAAACGGATGACTCCGTCACGGCGGATGGCTGGCACCTCACCTTTGAATCCCTGCGCGAAGGCATCGGTTGCGGCACCCATGTTTTCCACGAGGAGACCTCTGGCGTCATTTCTGACAAAAGCGACGAAGAAAGCAATTACCGAAACGACCAAAACTGTTCCTGGATATTCCGTCTCACCAACAATCCAACAGTTTTTTTCTCCTTTGAGGAATTGGACATCAGCCCTGAAGACCATTTGGATTTCTATGATGTCAGTGAAATACCTAATGTATTAATTGCGAGTTATTCAGGAAACACGCTTCCCGAACCACTGATTTGCAATAGCGTCAGGTTCAAAGTCAATTTCATTTCAGACAATTACCTCAATGCCAGCGGATTCAAGGTGAATTGGTCAGTTAATGGAGCTGGCATCGAAGACAATCATGTTTATGTGACACTTTTCCCCAACCCCGCCTCCGAAACGATGCTACTATCGTTCTCTCAACCAATAGATCAGTGCGAGATTGCCATCCACAATATCATCGGGGAAACTATTTTCACCCAAACTTACGACAGCGCAAGTGAACTCAATATCCCCGTTTCCCAATTACCAAACGGAATGTATCTGCTTTCCATAAACAGCAAAAAAGAAACATGGAATAAAAAATTCATTGTGAAACATTAAACGAAACAGATCGCAAGGGGTCTTATACGCATCTTTTAATCAAACAAAAACTTAAAGCAATGAAAAAATTAGTGATGTTGATGAGTATCTTCCTGATGACTGGTTTAGTGTCCATGGAAGCTGTGGCACAAACGCCCAACTCATCCAGAGCCAACGCCACCAGCAGAACCTCTGCTACGGCAACTAAACAAAACACTCCTTCCGCATCAACCCAAGCTGCTCGGCAGTATCAAAAAGGCGACGCCCATCTGAATAAAGCAAACAACAGCTACCAAAGAGCACAGCAGAATATGAACCGTACCCCTTCCGCACAAGGGCGTCCGACAACCACTACAACAAGACCCTCCACAACAACTACCCGTCCGGCAAATACCAGTTCGACAACCAAACCCGCAACTCGTCCTGCAAACTCATCAGCAACCAGCCGTACTGTGAGCCCCACAACGACCAACAAGCCTGCCACTTCTACAACTCGTCCAGCGACAACCAGCCCTGCGACAACGGCAACGGCCAAAAAGAACGTAAATCCCGCAACAGAGGCTCGGCAAAATGTTAATAACGTGACAGCCAATACCGTTACAAAACCCAGCACAAATACGAACAATACGGTTACGGCCAATACCACAGCCAAACGCGGCTACACGGCACAAGGCCAAGCACAGCCTCAACCTGTAAACGGTCCCCGCACAGAAGGAAACAGCAATGTGAGCAACGGCGGTAAGCCCGCTCCCGGAGGTCATCCCGACGGCCATGGACCGAACCCCGGACACGGGCCTCACACCCCCTACGTACACCCGAATCACCACCACTACCACAGATACATTCACGTTCCTCACCACGTCAGACCGGTCTATTATCACGGCACTCCCTACTACTTCTACAACAGCGTCTATTGCCGCTACATCAACGGTCGCTTCGTAATCTGCCGTCCGCCCCTTGGAGCCATCATCGCCTACTCTCTCTTCCACACCTGGAATCCTGTAATTGTGGTCTATAAAAACGTGAATTACTACTACGACGACGGCACTTTCTACCTTCCGTACAACAATAATTACCAAGTTGTAGCTCCTCCGATCGGTGCCCGCGTGGCGGAATTACCCAGCAACTACGAAGAAATTATCCTGGACAACACCCTCTATTATAAAGTGGATAACGTTTATTATAAGGCAGTTGTGGTCAGTGGATACATTTGGTACGAAGTGGTTTTTGTAAGTTAAAAGATTTTTTTTCAAAAAAAGATGCGCGGTAATAAAAAAAGTGTATTTTTGCCGCGCATTTGCATTTGCCCTGTTGTGTAATGGTAGCACCGCAGATTCTGGTTCTGTTTGTATGGGTTCGAATCCTATCGGGGCAACAAAAAAATCTGAATCTCTGCTTGAGATTCAGATTTTTTTTGCACTTTTGCGGCTGAAACTTCAATCAGTCAAAAAAACATACATTATGTTAGTATTGGGCATTGCCGGTGGATCCGGATCGGGAAAAACCTCTGTGGTGCAAAAAATCGTCAACCAATTTCCCAAACATCACGTAAGCGTACTGTCGCAGGATGCATATTACCGCGACAATGGCGACCTCACACAGGAAGAAAAAGAGCAAATCAACTTCGACCATCCGTCTTCTATTGAGTTCCCTCTGCTCGTAAAGCATATCAACCAACTGAAAGAGGGAAAAACCATCCCGATGCCCACGTACTCTTACGTGACCTGCGCCCGCGGTGAAGAAACCATCCCTGTTCACCCCGCCGAGGTTCTGATTGTGGAGGGCATCCTCATCTTCACCAACCCGGAACTCTGTGACACTTTGGACATAAAGGTGTTTGTTGATACTGACGCCGATGAACGGCTCATCCGCATCATCAGCCGCGATGTCATTGAACGAGGAAGGGGCTTGGACAAGTCTATCCGCCACTACCGCAACTTCGTCAAACCGATGCACGAACTTTTCATCGAGCCCACCAAACGCCTTGCCGACATCATCATCCCCGTGGGAGGACAAAACAACATCGGAATTGACATACTGACAGCCAAGATTCGGGAGACGCTTAAAGGGAAGAAGCTCGAAGATTAAGAAGGTTTTGTAGATCACATAGACTTAAACTTAGAACTTAGACTATCTGACCTGTTTACTAAACTTTTCACTATTTATCTCATATTCATAAAAAAACTTTATTTTTGTGGCTCAATTTGAAAATTTAGACAAAAATGAAAAATAAAATCTTATCCATCTTATTAACATCTGTTATTCAGATAGTTATTTTTAATACAAACACCATATCGGCTCAGAAACTGAAACCTGCAGACGTACCCGCAGATGTGGTTCAAACCCTTGAGGAACAATATTCCTACGTGAAAGTGACTGGCTGGATGAAAGAGGGGCAAACTTACATTGCAAGCATCAAGGATGGTGCCACCAACGGAAAGGTCTATCTCTCTGCTGCCGGCGAGTGGGTTCGTACGCTTTTCTCTGTTCCTGCTAACGAGTTGCCATCATCAATCACCGACTATGTGAAGGCGAATTATCCGGATTTTCTCATCAGTGTAAGCGCGTTGGAGGAGAAAGAGGATGAGAGCACCCACTACTATTTGGAGGTAAAGGAAGATGCTGTTGGCGCAAAGCCGTCCGTGCTGACTTTCGCCAGTACTGGTGCGAACAAGTTGCTATCACGCACCGATCCCGATGATTTCAAGGATCCTACTATGAAACATCCCGACAAGATTGAGCAAGCCAAGGCCGCAGCCGCTGAAAGACAAGCAGCCAAAGAAGAGGCCGAAAAGCGTGAGGCCGCTGAAAAAGCGGCGGCCGAGAAAGCTGCAAAAGAAGCCGCGAAGAATGCCCCGAAAACATCTGCTCCAGCTGCAAAACCGACCACTACAACCGCCAACAAGCCTGCCACATCTCCAACAAAACCTGAGCAGCCCCAGAAAGAATCCAAGCCTAAAAAGGAGAAGCCCGAACCGGTTGTAAAAGACGAACACGGCAACATTGCCATCAAAGCCAACACCGTACCGGAAATTGTCTCCAAGGCGTTGGTAAAAAAAGTGTTACACCCCGCCGAACTCAACTGGTTTCTGGTGGACAGTATGTACATCGCCCGCTGCCTGAACCAAGGCAAAAAAACGGCTGTATATATCACACCTAATGGTATGTGGGAGAAAACGCTGACCATTATGCCGGAGGAATCCGTCTCCGGACTCATGGCCAAGCACCTCAACGATTTCTATCCCGGCTGGAGATTCAAAAATGCCGTGAAGGAACAAAGAGCGGACAAAGACGACAAAATGATGGTTGAATTCTATGAGAAAGCCAACTACAAAGCCAAGTTGGTCACCACTGTCTTTTTCGACAAAGCCGGCAAACTTATCCGTACCATCGACCCCGATTACGAATTGGGAGGCGATGTCCAAGAAAGTGAGGAAGATGACGCCCTCAACAAATACTACGAAAAAATGAACATGGAGTTGGACAAGGACGATGCTGCAAATGTTCCTGAGAACGTGAAGGCCGCTTTCAAACTGAAATACCCGAAAGTGACCAACGTGGAGTGGAAAGAAGGTAACTACATGGAATATCAGGCCATCTATTATACCGCACGTGGCAAGGAAATCTGCGTTTTCAACAACTACGGTGAAATCGTGGAAACTTGGGTGATGGGAAAAAACGACAATCTCTCCGCCACTATTCAGGATTATCTCAAAAAAGAATACAAGAACTACAAACTGAAAGAATTCTATTCTGTGAAACGTCTCGCCGACAAACTCAACGCCTACAAGGTCATTATTGTCGATAAGAAGACACAGGAGGAACAGGAACTTTGGTTCAATTTGTCCGGAAAGCCGATTGAATATTAGACGTAAGACTTCAGATGTAAGACGTTGGACTAATTCGTTAATCGTATGAAATACCTCGAAATCAAACTGGAAATTGAGCCCGCTGAACCGTGGAAAGAGATTTACACCTCGCTGATGGCGGAGGCCGGATGCGATAGTTTCATGGACGGCGGCAACGAAAACGAGCTGCTGTGCTACATCCCTGAAAAAGACTATCAGGAAGATGTCATCAAGGATTTGTTGGAAACACCGCAATTCCCGGAGGTGAAGATTTCCTACTCTGTCGCGCCAATGGAGGACAAAGATTGGAATGCCGCATGGGAGGCCAACTATGAGCCTGTGCTGATTGACGGCAAATGCTACATCCGCGCCCCTTTTCACCCCTCACAACCAGACGCAGAATACGAGATTGTGATAGAGCCGAAAATGTCGTTCGGCACGGCACACCATGCCACCACTGCGCAAATGGTTTCGTATTTGTTGGAAACCGACGTGCGCAGCAAGGCGGTGCTTGACATGGGAGCGGGCACAGGCGTGTTGGCTATCCTCGCCACTCTAAAAGGAGCAAATCCCGTCACGGCAATTGACAACGACGAGTGGGCTTATCGCAACGGAGTAGAAAATGCCAAACACAACCGCTGCGACCAGCTGAAAGTCCTATTGGGAGATGCTTCGCTGCTCAGGGACGACAGTTACGACATTATCCTGGCCAACATCAACCGCAATATCCTATTGCAGGACATTCCGCAATATGTGAAGTGTATGAACGAGGGAGCTTTGCTGTTTTTGAGCGGTTTCTACGAAGAAGACCTCCCCGCACTGCGATACTGCTGCGCCCAAAATGGTCTCAAATACGTGGATCACAAGGCGAAAGACAAGTGGGTGGCGGCAAAATTTGAAAAACAGTCATAATATTACTGACTTTATCTGCCGTAGGCACGTGGTACAACAATAGCTCTGCGAGGGAAAATTTTATCTGTCGGTATTTTTAATTTATGTACCTTTGCCGCCGTTATCTTTGGTTATAATTTCCTACCAATATGTATAGAACACATACTTGTGGCGAGCTGACGCTTGAGAATATTCAGCAGACCGTGACTTTGAGCGGTTGGATTCAGAAGATCCGTCATCTGGGCGGCATGATTTTCATTGATTTGCGCGACCGCTACGGCATCACGCAGCTGGCCTTCAACCACGAGGAGCGCCCCGAACTATGCGAGCGCGCCGAACAGTTGGGTCGCGAATGGGTGATCCAGGTAACGGGCACGGTGATTGAACGTTACAGCAAGAACAAGAACATCCCCACCGGCGACATCGAAATCGAGGTGCACGAACTGAACGTGCTCAACGCCGCCGAGGTTCCGCCGTTCACCATTGAGGACGAGTCCGATGGCGGCGACGAGCTGCGTATGCGTTACCGCTACCTCGACATCCGCCGCAACCCCGTGAAGAACAACCTCATCTTCCGTCATAAACTGGGTCTGGAAATTCGCAAATACCTGAGCGGACAGGGATTTCTCGAAATCGAGACGCCGTTCCTCGTGAACAGCACCCCCGAAGGCGCCCGCGACTTCCTCGTGCCCTCCCGCATGAACCCCGGCGAGTTCTACGCCCTGCCGCAGTCTCCGCAGACGCTGAAACAGCTGTTGATGATGGCCGGCATGGACCGCTATTTCCAAATCGTGCGCTGCTTCCGTGACGAGGATCTCCGCGCCGACCGTCAGCCCGAGTTCACTCAAGTCGATTGCGAGATGTCGTTCATCGAGCAGGAAGACATCCTCAACCTGTTCGAAGGTCTCGTACAACATATCTTCCGCACTTTCAAGGGCATGGAAATCGGCAAGCTGGACCGCATGACCTGGAACGATGCGATGAAATACTACGGCTCCGACAAGCCCGACGCCCGTTTCGGAATGCGTTTCGTGGAGCTCAACGACGTGCTGCAGCACAAGGATTTCAAGGTCTTCAACGAGGCCGAGCTCATCGTCGGCATCAAGGCCGAGGGCTGCGGCAACTACTCTCGCAAGCAACTCGACAACCTCACGGAGTTCGTGAAGAGCCCGCGCGTGGGTGCTGCTGGTCTCGTCTATATCCTTTGCAATCAGGATGGTACATACAAATCCTCTGTGGATAAATTCTATACGCAGGACGATCTGAAGGTGGTGGCCGAACGTTGCGAGGCGCACGCCGGCGACCTCATCCTCATCCTCTCCGGCAAAGCGATGAAGACGCGTAAGCAGATGTGCGAGCTGCGTCTTGAGATGGGCAACCGTCTCGGTCTGCGCAAGGCCGGCGAGTACAAGGCCATGTGGGTCATCGATTTCCCGCTGTTGGAGTGGGACGAGGAGACGCAACGCTACTACGCTATGCACCACCCGTTCACCGCTCCGAAGCCCGAACACGAAGACTGGCTCGAAACCCGTCCCGGCGAGGTACTGGCAAATGCTTACGACTTGGTCATCAACGGTTCTGAAATCGGCGGCGGTTCCATCCGTATCCACCGTCCGGAACTGCAGAAACGCATGTTCAAGGCCCTGAACTTCACCGAGGAGCAAGCGCAGAGCCAGTTCGGATTCCTCATCAACGCCTTCAAGTACGGTGCTCCGCCTCACGGTGGCATCGCCTTCGGTTTCGACCGTCTGTGTGCCGTGCTCAGCGATTGCGACAGCATCCGCGACTTCATCGCGTTCCCGAAGAACAACGCCGGTCGTGACACCATGCTGCCCGCCCCCACCCCGATCGATCCGAAGCAACTGGACGAACTGAACATCAAACTGAAATAAATGCTACGACAGCTGCTCTCCACGATCGGCGAATATCTCATCTTTCTGCGCAAAGTATTCTCCAAACCGGCCAAATGGTCCGTTTTTCTGAAGAAATGGGTGTTTGAGATGGACGCCATGGGCATCGGCTCCATGCTGATTGTCTGCATCGTGTCGTTGGCCATGGGCAGCGTCATCACGTTGCAGACTGCCCTGCAAATCGAGAGCGGCTGGATTCCTTCTTGGACAGTGGGTTTCGTCGCCCGCACCTCCATCGTGATGGAACTCTGTCCCACCATCATCAGTTTGTTGTTGGTGGGCAACCTCGGTTCCCGCATCACGGCGGAAATCGGCAGTATGCGGGTTACAGAACAGATTGATGCTTTGGAAGTTATGGGCATCAATCCGGCATCGCACTTAGTGTTGCCGAAGGTAACGGCTTCCATCATTGTGAATCCAATCCTCTGCGTGTTCAGCATTGCATTCGCCCTTTTTGGCGGATTCCTGACCGTTTGGCTTACCAACTGTATCTCCACATACGACTTTATGGACGGCCTTACTTACTGTTTCCGCGTCTATGACGTGGTCTATGCGCTGACGAAAACCTGCATTTTCGCCTTCATCATGTCCACCGTCGCCTCCTTCTACGGCTACCGCATCGAAGGCGGCGCCTTGGAACTCGGCAAGGCCAGCACGCAAGGGATTGTGGTGTCGAGCTTCATCATCTTGGTGTTGAATGTGGTGATTACGGATATTATGTTGTGAACACCGGCGAGGCATGATTCTTTGCCTACCTACAGGCGGATAGAATTCTCCTCCACATTCCCCGTTGTCGGAGTGTTGACTATGTGGTAGCCACCAAATTTCTTGCTGCCGGAGTACTGGATTTTCCCCCTCTTCTTGAGTTCGTACAGACAGCGATCCATTGTGGTTTTTGGATAGGAAGTGTGGGAAATGAGCTCCGTGGACCGGCAACCAGGATGCTCACTGATGTAGCTAAGCACAACATCGAGCTTCTTTTTTGGCGGAACAGACAGGTGTTTTTTACCCTTTTCCTCTTTACCATCCAATCGTATGTCATTCAAAACCTCTTGGCTCGCATGCAAGTATTCCTCAATGGTAGCGAGGGCATGAGGATATTTTTTGATGTCCAGATCGAATGTGAGGGGTTTTTCCGTCCAAGGCACGGCCTTCATGACCACAACTTTTCCGTCGCAGGAGGCGATGTGTTGGACCGGGACAACGAAGGAGGAAGATATTCGTGTAAATTCTTTATTATCAACAAGTTGTATCAAATACTTAAGAGAGCAATAGCGGGTGTATTTAACGCCGTCCACCGTATAGATTTCCGTTTCATTCCCGTTCTTTTTGCAATAGAAGATGTCATCAATGGGTATATGATGACAGTTATTGTCCACGTCACACACATCAATCATTCTGGTCTGTTGATAAACGACCTTGACCTCCATTTCCAAAGATTGCTGCAGTTGTTTCCTTTCTCTCAGCAAATATGGGAAGAGATTGAAGGCGATATTGCGGCTAAAGATCAAGAATAGATTTCGGGTGAAAAAATTGAATGATCCTAATTCCGTTATTATCGCTACGTAGTGTTCAGAAATAAACGAATAACCTATGGCCAATTCAACGCTTCCTACCAACAAAGAAGTGGAGAAAATCGAAAGCCAATATAAAAAGGTGCGACTTCGGTACAATCTCGGATAGAAGACATAATAGTTGGCATACAGCGTAGCCAGCAGCAACAGTCCGGAAAACACCTCCCTGGCCGTACTGCCTAAATAGGGCCGAAGATATGCGTTCCGTGAGAAGAACCACAGCAAGGCGGCACAAAACAGGATGTTCAGCAAAATGGTTGCAATTGTGTTCTGTCGTTTCATAACATTGTTGTTTAATTATGGTGGCAAAGATAGTTTTTTTACCCATTCGTTATTCCCCCAAGGATCCTTAATGCCCCGAAATACAACTTTGGGGCATTAAACTATTATGTTTTATAAATTATTGATTACCAAATAACTACCGCCTCATAAATCGTTTTCTTCACGTTGGAATGTCATATTTTTGGGGTATAAGGTACATATTTAGGACATGGGGTATAAAATTGTTCGGAATTGGATAGTATTTTTGCCACCGAAAAAGTAACATATTAACACCAAAATCAAAACGCAATGAAAAGAGTATTGACATTGACACTGCTCGCGGCCATGTTGCTTGGCGCATGCGAGAAAGAAAGCAAAATGGCAGGGGCAAACCAGCCATCGCCTAACAGGGTTGTGGTCATCCCTTCGGATGGTAAAACAGCTGCAACCACCATTCTCTTGTCGCAAATTGGGCACGATGGGAAAAATTGTCCCGGCTGTGTCCTGTACAATGGGAATATGATCCATTTGGACTGTATGGGATATGGACACTTTTGTGCCTTTACTGCATCTGTCCAGTTGCAGCAGACCGGCACCGCCGTCACCGCCACAACCACGGACACTTTCGGACTGACCTCGCTGGACTTCTTCCTCATGCCGAACCGTTCTTTAGATTATGAGGATGAGAAAGGAAACCACATCTTCCTGAACATTCCCGGGCAGATGGTCTATCGGGACACTGCCACCCTACAGTTCACGTTCACGGGGCTGTTCTTCAGCGACAGGGCGGCGTACTCAAACAATTAGGAATTTTTAATTAGGAGTCCACTTGAAAAAGTGCTAAACCGGCAATATTCGATTTGTAATCGCTTGATTATCAGGATTTATTTTTGAACAAAACGACTTTTTCAAGTGGACTCAATTAGAAGTAGCCGCATCCTTGCGGCTGAGTGAAAAGGAGAAGCATGGAAAAAGTAATTCACATAGAAACCGATGCCTCCGACCTGCAACGATTAGGCAAGAACAACTTCCTTGGGTGAAACTCTGCTATAGTGTGCAACAGACCGATAGCGGAGCGGGAAAAGAAAGGTGCCCATGCAGGGGCATCGCATTGATGTTTAAGGAACCATTAGCGATGTTCCCTGCCGCAAAGCACCTCAGGTCGCATATATCGTGATGTTTGTCCCGCGATGGCACAAAAATCCGGCGGCAAAGATACAATTTTCCGTTTTGGATGACAAACCCATATTTTATAACAAATCAAAATTATTTGGCTATAGTACAATAATCGACTGTTTTTTTTCGTTGTATGGCTATGGAACGA
>CAMJPH010000020.1 GCA_946407715.1 uncultured Bacteroidales bacterium
CTAATTTTCTTAGAATTGACTATTAATGTTGCATCGTGGTCGGATGCATGTCAGCGCGGGTGTAGATTTCGGGTTTGAAGTATTTCTTCATGAACTCGACCATCTCTTTCTTAGTGACCGAATTGACAATATTATCGTATTCGGAAGGATTGACAATAGGATCGTCTTGGGTGACCTTTCCGCTGATGAAGCTGAGCCAGAAGCGGTTGGTTTGGATGTTCTTGGCGCGGGTGCTGAGCATCTGCTTCTTCACCAGTTCCATCGTTTTCTTATCCGGACCTTTGGCTTTGAAGTCGTTGAGAATCTTCAAGCTGGCCTCGGCGAGCTTGTCGGTTTTCACAGGATCGCAACCCAGAAGAATCATCAAGGTCATCTCAGGGTGAGGGAGTTTGCTGGCGCCCATCTGCACCATCGGGGAATAGACATCGCCCATTTTTTCGCGCACGATGCGCACAAATTGGATGTCCAAAGCCTCACCGATCATGTCGGCGATGATGGAGTTGCGGTAATTCCAGTCAATCGGGTTGGTGATATACATGCCCATCCAGCCTTGTTCCTCAGTACCGGCATAAACGGTTTGCGTGGTGGCCTTGTCGGGACGCGGTTTCAAGACGCTGAGGTTGAATTTTTCTTTGTTTTTCGGATCGGTCTTCATTGAACCGAGATAGAATTCCACGAATTCCTTCATTTCCTTTTCGTCGTAGTTGCCCACGAAGAAGAAGTTGAAATCGGCGGGATTGGAGAAACGCTCTTTGTAAATTTCAACGGCGCGATCGAAATTCGCTTGGCTCAGATATTCGTCATCAAAGGAAAACATCTGTTTCATGTAAGGATCGTAGTTATAGGCTGCTTCCAGGAATTTGCCCAAATACTTGTACATCGGCTGTGCGGTGATCATCTTGAGCTGCTCTTTCGTCTCCTGCATCACCAATTCGAAAGCGTTCGGGTCGATACGCGGGTTGGTGAAGAAAGCATTGAGATACTGGAAGAAGAACTCCAAGTCTTTCGGAGAAGATGAGCCAGAGAAACCTTCGCTTAAGAGATTGATGTCCGGAGAAACACCCACGTTTTTACCTTTCATCTTCTTCATCAAGGAATTGTAATCAATATTAGCGATACCGCCACGGTCGATGATTTCAGCGGCGAAATCGGCGGAAGCAAGATCCTTCACACCATAAAGTGATTTACCGCCCTTACTGCTGGCGCTGAACAGGATTTCATCGTTCTTATAGTCGGTTTTCTTCAGATAGACGGTGATACCGTTGGAGAGTGTCCACTTTTCGGCACCAACAGCCTCGATTTTCTCCACAGAGGTGATTTTGCCGGGTTTCAGGGATCCCTTTTCCAAAATTTCCTGATCCTTGTAAGTGTCCACGTATGGTTTCACATTGGCTAATGATTTGTCTTTCAAGATGGATAGAATCTCGTCCTTGGACGGAACTTTCACATCGTCTTTTTCGGGAGCAGTGATGATGGCCACCATATTGTCTTCCGTAACCCAATTCTTGGCAAGGTCATTTACTTCCTTTAAAGTGATGCCTTCAATCAGATTTTTAGCGTAGGTGTTCTCTCGTTTTGCACCCGGAATGGGGTCTTGGCGCAGGAAATTGTTGATATATTGGCTGGCAAAACGAGCGGATTCAGTCTTATCGACCTCCTTGGCAGCCTTGTCATATCTTTCTAACAATTCTTCCTTAGCACGGTCGAGTTCAGTCTGCAGGAAACCATATTTCAGCACGCGGTAATCTTCTTGCATGAGCACGCACAGAGCTTCAGGAATGCGATTTTCCTTGGCCATAGCCATGGAAGCATACGCATCCGTGTTGCCAATGAAATCACCATAACCGGCACCGGCACCGATGAAAGGACATTTCGGATCTTGGGTCATCTCCTCAAGACGGGCGTCAAACATGGTGTTGTAGAGGTCGATACAAAGTTGCTGACGGAAATCACCGATGGTCTTCATCGGGGCGTGTTTGTGCTTGCGGATGAGCTCCACTTGGCTACCAGTAGCTTCCTTATCGGTGCAGACAGCCACAAGCGGCTCCTTGTTGGCACCAATGCCATAAATCTCTTTCTTGCGAGGGTTCTGCTTGGCGGGGATGTTGCCGAACATCGTCTTGATCTTGTCTTCCACAACTTTCACGTCAATGTCACCAACCACGATAACAGCCTGCAAATCAGGACGATACCAATCATGGTAGAAATCCTTGATCACTTGGTAGTCAAAAGTTTGCAGAATGTCGAGCTTACCGATAGGCATACGATCGGCGTAACGGGAATCCTTCATGAGGATAGGCCAGTACTCCTTGCGCATACGGTCGTCGGCACCGAGACCAAGACGGTACTCCTCGATGATGACACCGCGCTCCTCGTCAATCTCCTTGTTGTCATAAAGCAGACCGGCGGCCCAGCCACGGAGAATCTTGAGGCCGAGGTCAATGTTGTTGGGATCGTCGAGCGGCATGGGGATCATATAGACTGTCTCGTCGAAGCTGGTGTAGGCGTTGAGGTCGGCGCCGAACACCACACCCTTGCTGCGCAAGTGATCAACCACGCTGTTGCTCGGGAATCCTTCAATACCGTTGAAGGCCATGTGCTCGGTGAAGTGCGCCAAGCCCTGTTGGTTGTCGTTCTCTTGGTTGGAGCCTGCGTTCACGGCGAGACGGAACTCCACACGGTCCTTCGGATAAGAGTTTTTACGAATGTAATAGGTCAAACCATTGTCCAACTTGCCAATGGTCACATTGGGATCCGCTTTGATGGGATCGTTCAGATTCAGGTCGCCTTTCTTCTGCTGCGCGAAAACGGTCAACGCACACGCCAAGGCCATTAAAAACAAAAATACTTTTTTCATAAATGCTTGTTTTATAAATAATTATAGTTTATCCTTTTGACGATTTTCTTTTTAGACGCAAAAATTGCAGAATAACTACAAAATTTTTAAATCGGCGGCAAATGTACATAAAATACGAATACACACAAACAGATTAAATTGATGCTGTAGAGACGTTTCATGAAACGTCTCTACTATTTCAAAGGAAAGATACTATTTTAGTCAACAGACAATATAGAGATGTTACCCGAAAAAACAATAGTTTAAGTTTGAAACCTGAAACAAAGGCATCGGGAATTTTTTATTACTTTTGCCACCGAATTTAAAACAAAAAGTATGCAACCTATTGTAAGTATTATCATGGGCAGCACCTCCGACCTTCCGGTGATGGAGGCCGCCTGCAAATTTTTTGACAGTCAGGAAATTCCGTTTGAAATGTTGGCCTTGTCGGCGCACCGCACGCCCGATGAGGTGGCCGAATACGCCAAAAACGCCCATCAGCGTGGCATCAAGGTGATTATCGCCGGCGCGGGCATGGCCGCCCATCTGCCGGGTGTGATTGCCGCCATGACCCCGCTGCCCGTCATCGGCGTACCCATCAAGTCGTCGCTCGAGGGCATGGACGCCGCTCTCGCCATGCTGCAGATGCCTCCGGGAATCCCTGTGGCCACCGTGGCCATCAACGGCGCACAAAACGCCGCCATCCTCGCCCTGCAGATGCTCAGCGTCAACAATCCCGAAATGCTGGATAAAGTGCTGGCATTCAAACAGAACCTTAAGCAGAAAATCGTAAAGGCCAATGCCGACCTGTCCGAAATCTCCTACAAATTCAAAACAAATTAGCTTTTAACTATTGGCTATAAACCATTAACCTACTAACCCTTCCATGCTCACGGTCTATTCCGCCTCCGCCGGCTCCGGGAAAACCTACAACCTGGTGTTCGACTATATTGCCACCTGTCTCAAAAATCACGTGCCTGCATTCCTGCGCGACAAGCAGAACTACTCTTGCCTGTCTTGTACGGGTTACAAGCAAATTTTGGCGATAACGTTCACCAACAATGCCGGTTCGGAGATGAAAGAGCGAGTGGTGAAGCAACTGAACCGGCTCGCCTTCGCCCAAAGCGTGTCAGACCTGAACGCCAATGACTTCAACAACCTCTGTAACAAAATTTTTGGTGAAGACTACACGCTTTCCCCGGAAGAGTGTTTCACGTTTGTCCAAAAGACTTCTAAAGCTCTACTCTACAATATTTTATACGATTACGCCTGCTTCAGCATCACCACTATCGACAGCTTCATCCAGCGCGTGATCCGTTCCTCCGCCCTCTACCTCAACCTCAGCATGAACTATGCCGTGCAAATCCACCTTACGGATTTCTTCCGCATGGCTATCGAACAGTATATCTGCGATTTAACCAACAACAACCAACAACTCAACGTGGTGGTGAAGGAGCTGGAGCAAGAGCTGGAGGACAAAGGTAATGCCAATATCAACCGTTTCTTGATGCAGGGACTCGGCGTCCTTTACTACGATACGGAGAAAAGCCATCCCCACATCAAAAACATCCCGGAAATAGAAGAGTTGGAAAAGGTTGTGGATCAGTGGAAGCAAAACTGCGGACACATTCAGGGACAATGCAAAAACAAGGTGAAAGATCTTGTAAAACAAACACTTGCTATTTTTGAAGAAGCTGAAAAAGAGGATCTTCACCCCAATGGGACGTATAATTGGGACAAGCATATTGCCCGCATCGCGGAAGATCCGTTCAACTTGGAAAAAGGCTTCGAAACAAGTAAGT
This sequence comes from uncultured Bacteroidales bacterium, assembly GCA_946407715.1. The sequence goes on from CAMJPH010000020.1 coordinate 4,639, forward strand.
GTTTGCAGGAAATGGACGAAAAGAAAGTCTTTTCTGCGCCCAAAAAGGGTGGAAAAGCCGAGAAAGAGAGAAAAGAGAGTTTGAGGGCAGAATTTTCCGAACGAGTGAAAGATGTTTTCTCGCAAATCCAAAAAATCGTAATAGATTATGCGAAAGACTTTTTCACCAACTATGTTTTGGCAAAAAACGCTAACCGCCTTTTGGTGTTGACCGCCTTGCAGCAGCATATCGAAACCATCAAGGAACAAACCGATTCCTTCTTTCTGTCGGAAAGCAACCCGCTGCTGAACGATGCCATTTCCGATTCCAACGGGGATCCGCTTTTTGAGAAGCTGAGTTTTTTCCGGCATTTCTTTATTGATGAGTTTCAGGACACCTCTCTGATGCAGTGGCAGGATTTAAAACCACTGATTGTGGAAGCGTTGAGTGAAAACGGGAATGTCATCCTTTTTGGCGATGTGAAACAGTCCATCTACCGTTTCCGCAACGGTGATGTGGAACTTTTCTACCATCTGTCGGATTATGACCGGATGGAGAACACTCCTGCGGAAAAGGATATTTTCACCTTGTTGAAAGGCAAGTCGGATTACCGCTCCATCCCTTTGAAAACCAACTACCGCTCACAATCGTCGGTGATAGAGTTCAATAACCGATTCTTCCAATTTTACGCGGAAACGTTGGACAAAACCGACTATTACAGAGATGTGGAGCAGTTCGTCAATCCCTTGAAAACTGGCGGATTAGTTCAGATTTTTGGTTATAACAAACAGGATTACAAAGACATACATCAAGTTTGGCCAGAATGCTCTGAGGATTTTTTTGAGAATGTATATAAGAAATTGAAACCAGAGGAGGCGGAACTGCTGTATGCCGTCAAGGATGCGGCGCGGCGCGGTTATGCCTACAGCGATATGGCGGTGCTGCTCAGCGGAAGGGCGAAATGCAAAGCGTTTGCGCAATGTTTGCTGCAGGCGGATGTCCCTGTTATCACCACAGAATCGCTCCAACTCTGTGACAATCTGAGTATTAACTTGCTGATCAGCACATTGCGATTGATGATAAATCCGAAGGACAAATTGGTGCAAACCACCATTTTACACTTCTTCTGCACCAAGTATCATCAGGATTTTCATGCCGCATTGCTCAAAAACACAGAAAGCGATTTTCTTGCTGTTTTGAACGAGCTGTTCCCGAGTCAGGACTTTTCGCATAATTTAGCAGGTTGGGCACAGAGTCCGTTCCTTTTAACCATGAAAGACATGGTCCGATACTACCAGTTTGACGACAGCGAAGATCCTTTTATTGCGGATTTTCTGGATTTGGTACATGAATACGGGAAATCCCAGACGGCTTCCGTTTCAGCTTTTTTAACATGGTGGGATGACCTCAATAGTTACAATGAGACTATTCCGCGACTCACTCTTTCCGGAAAGTCTGATGCCGTGCAACTGATGACCATTCATGCTTCCAAAGGAATGGAATTTCCTGTGGTGATTACCCACTGTAGCGCATCCAATTCCCGTGAATCCTATTACTGGGTGAATGATGCACGAAGTCAGAAAAGCTGTTATGTGAAGCATGAAAAAAACATGAAATACTCTGATTTTCAGGATTCTTATGAGGCCGAGGAAGACAAGAGAAATCTTGACCAACTCAACCTCTGGTATGTGGATTTCACTCGTGCCCGTGATATGCTCTATCTTTTGGTCGAGTTTCCCGAAAGTAAGGACAACAAGAAGAAAGAAGACGAAAAAACGAACATCAAAAATATTTTACAGAAATTTGTAAAAAATTCTGAGAACACTATTTCCGACAATCAAAACCACATTTTCCATTATGGTGATTTTGAATGGCAGAAACCGACTAAAGCATCTGATAATCAGCCTAAAAACTCAAACCTTCAGGTATGCTGTTCTAACTTGACTTTCTGCGAGAACGACTCCATCAATGTCAACCTTTCAGCAACAAACACCGAATCACAAGATCTCGGTACGCAGATCCACGAATTTTTGCAAAAATTAACACTCTTTCCCGCTACGGAAGAGGAGCGAGATGAGGTGACAAGCGGATTGCCGGAGGAGATCCGCACACGGCTGCTTCAGCTGTTCGAACGGACGGCACAGGATTCCCGTTTACGTCCGTACTTTTACCTCGATGAAGACGACCAAGTGTTGAACGAGGTCACTATCCTTACGAAAAACGGCGAGGAGAGGCGTCCCGACCGTGTGGTCATCAAACCCGACCACGTCATGATCATTGACTACAAAACCGGTCAGGAGCATCGTCTTCAATACGAAGCGCAACTGAAAGAGTATCAAGAATGTATGCAGGAAATGGGATATCAGGACGTGCGAACGGAAATCCTGTATATTGGCTATTAGCCTTTGGCTATTGGCTTTTTGCTTTTGAATACAAAACAGACCAGCTAATAGCTAACGGCCAATAGCTGAAATTTTTATCATCAACACACAACAACATATTATCATTCTGGTTCGAGAAAAAAAATAATTCGGGCGATATTGAAAATTTCGTATTTTTGCACGAAAATAAAATATAGTCATTATGTCCTTTATTACAGAAAGAATTGCATTAGAAGGGTTGACTTTTGACGATGTGCTCCTGATTCCGGCATATTCGGAGGTGCTGCCCAAAGAGATTGATTTGCGGACGCGCTTTACGCGCAACATCCATCTTAATCTGCCGTTTGTGTCTGCGGCCATGGACACCGTGACCGAATCGAAGATGGCGATTTCCATTGCTCGTGAGGGCGGTATCGGTGTGATACACAAGAACATGAGCATCGCCGAGCAGGCCAAGCAGGTGGCTTCCGTCAAGCGTGCCGAAAACGGCATGATCAACGCGCCGGTGACCATCACGCCCGACAAGACTGTGGGCGACGCCCTGCGCATCATGGCTGAATACCACATTGGCGGCATCCCCGTGGTGGACGAGAAGAACATCCTTGTGGGCATCGTCACCAACCGCGACCTCCGCTTCGAGAAAAACTTCAACCGCAACATTTGCGACGTAATGACCAAAGACGACCTCGTCACAACCTCCCGTGACACGGATCTCTACCGCGCCGCCGACATCCTGCAGGAGCATAAGATAGAGAAGCTGCCGGTGGTGGCCGAGGACGGAACTCTCATAGGATTAATCACTTACAAAGATATTACGAAAGCCAAGGACAAGCCGTTCGCATGCAAGGACGCGCAAGGGCGCTTGCGGGTGGCTGCGGGCATCGGCATCACCAACGATGCAGTGCAACGCGCCGAAGCACTCGTGGAGGCCGGTGTTGACGCACTCGTGCTCGACAGCGCACACGGCCATTCCAAAAACGTAATCAACACGTTGACAGAGATTAAAAAGCGGTTCAACAACGTGGATGTGGTGGTCGGCAACATCGCCACGGGCGAGGCGGCCAAATTGCTCGCCGACAACGGTGCCGACGCCGTGAAGGTGGGTATCGGACCCGGCTCCATCTGCACAACCCGCGTGGTGGCCGGTGTGGGCGTGCCACAACTCAGCGCGGTCTATGGCGTCTATAAAGCCCTGCAATGCTACGACATCCCGCTCATCGCCGACGGCGGCATCCGCTACTCCGGCGACATCGTGAAGGCCCTTGCTGCAGGCGGCGACTCTGTGATGCTCGGCGGTCTGCTCGCCGGCGTGGAGGAATCTCCCGGTACCACCATCCTCTTCAACGGACGTAAGTTCAAGACCTATAGGGGGATGGGCTCTTTGGAAGCCATGCAACACGGTTCTAAAGACCGTTATATGCAGAGCGATGTGGATGATGCCAAAAAACTCGTTCCCGAAGGTATTGTCGGTCGTGTTCCTTACAAGGGCGACCTCTACGAAGTGGTCTATCAGATGGCCGGCGGTCTGCGCTCTGGCCTGGGCTATTGCGGTGCCAAAACCATCGAAAAGCTGCACGAAGCCCGCTTCTGCCGCATCACCAATGCCGGTGTGCTCGAAAGCCATCCGCACGACATCACCATCACCAGCGAAGCACCTAACTATTCAAGCGAATCCAAATAATTCAATCATCATCAAAAATAAACTGTTATGAACAACAAGAACATCATCGTAGGTGTTGACTTTTCCAACAGCTCCCTCAACGCCTTTCGTCACGCAATTTCATTAGCCCTGAAAACAGGTGCTGATATGCACTTGGTATGGGTAAAAACTCCAGATGTCACAAAAAACGCGGAAAACGGAGAAGACAACTACATCAAAAAAATGCAAACTACTTTAGAGGAATGGAAAGATATGTGTAGAATGGAATCGCCTGACACAGAGATTAATACAGTTATTTTAGAAGGAAAAGTGCATGTTGAACTTCCAAAATATGCTGTTAATTTTTCCAACCCCATAATCGTGTTGGGCACGCATGGAACTTCTGGTTTTGAGGAAGGTTATATAGGCAATAATGCCAACCGTTTGATTAAGGCCGCCAAGGTTCCGATTCTGATTATGCGGGAAAACATCGAAATCAAGCGTGATCTGCACAACATCTATGCTCCTATCGATTTGAGCTTTGAGACGTTGCAGAAGATGCGTTACGCCACCTACTTGGCCAAACGTTTTGCTGCCAAGGTCACTATCGCCGGGGTCTATTATCCGAACAATGCTGACACGCGCCACATCATCAACGTGCAGATGCGTCATGCCTCCGACATGTGTGAGGATGCCAATGTGCGCCACGAGATGGTTCCGTTGACCGTGCAAAAGGACTATGTGCAGACCCTGTTGAACCACGCTCACGAGATGGATGCCAACCTGATTGTCATCATGCGTGAAGAAAGCGAAACGGATTTCACCTCCAGCTCAAACATGACGGAAATCCTCAGTACCTCAAAGATGCCGTTGCTGATTATCCCTAACGTACAGTCCGCAGGTCTCGGCAGATAATGGCAAAAACAGGCAAAAGGACGTTGCGCGGAGGCAACATGCTCAACCCCACTCCGGTGGTCATGGTCTCCTGCGGCAGCACCCTTGACGAATACAATATCATCACCATCGCATGGGCGGGAACGGTTTGCTCCGACCCGCCTATGTGTTCTATTTCCGTGCGCCCCGAACGCCATTCCTACGACATCATCAAAAAAGAAGGAGCTTTTGTTATAAACTTGGTTAACAAACAATTGACCCCATACGCTGATTGGTGCGGGGTTCGTTCGGGTAAAAAGTACAACAAATTTGTGGAAACAGGGTTGACCCCGATTCGTGCTACGAAAGTGAATGCTCCGATGATTGAGGAATCGCCTGTGAATCTGGAGTGCAAGGTGACGCAAGTCATCCCGCTCGGCAGCCATGATCTATTCCTCGCCGAAGTTGTGGCCGTTCATGTCAACGAGAAACTGTTTTCGCCGAAAACGGATGCCATAGACCTTCGCCGCGCCGATTTAGTGACCTATTCTCACGGGCATTACTACACTTTGGGTGATGTTCTCGGCAAGTTTGGGTTCTCGGTAGAAAAGCGGAAATAAAATTCGGGGTTCACACAAACTTCTTCTTCACCAAATCAATCACGAATCCAGGCAGCAGAAAACACAACAACAGGAAAAAGTAGTTAATGACACCGGGAATTTTCATTTTCCGTCCATGTAATGTGGCACGAACACCCCGTTTGGCAATCTGTTCGGGTTTCAGCATAATGCCGATGGCGCACAGACGCTTTCGCATTTTTACCGGTAGATTATAGAGATCTGTATCAACTGCACCCGGGCATACACAACAAACTTTTACTCCGTAATGGCTTAGTTCATAATGGATTCCTTTTGAAAATTTCAAAAGATAGGATTTCGAAGCCTGATAAACGGCAATGGTCGGGAAGCTCATGAAAGCCGTGATGGAGCTGGCATTAAGGATATAGCCGCTTCGACGCTCTTTCATCTTCTGCCCGAACAGCACGCACAAGTCAGCAGGCGTGGTGCAGTGCAGCATGGTCATCTTATGGCTTAATGCCATCGGCTTATCAACTGCCGCACCAAAGTAGAACATGCCGGCGTTGTTGACCAGCACTTCGACGATAAGATTTTCGCTTTCGCAGAAGTCGAAGAGCTCCTGTGCCGCATTTTCTGCAGTTAGATCTTGATAACGGGTTATGACTTGCAAATCGGGGAACATCGCCTGCAAACTCTTTTTCGCCTCCTTATTCAAATCTTCCCGATTGCTGACAATCAGTATGTTGTAACCTTTTCGCGCCCATTCTTCAGCATAAGCGAGTCCGATGCCAGAACTCCCGCCCGTGACTAATGCGAAGGTTTTTCCTTTTGAATCATTCATAGTATCATTTCTTTGTTTATAACCTTGACTTTTGTTTTTTTGCTAACTGCTTAATAGCCAATGGATAACAGCCAACAGCCATTATGACAGCATGGTTTTGGCTTTGACAACGGCATTCACCAGCGCATCCGCTTCCTCAAACGTGTTATAGAGGGCGAAGGATGCGCGAACGGTGCCCGGAATTCCGAAATGGGTCATAATGGGTTGTGTGCAGTGATGACCAGTGCGCACCGCAATTCCTTGATGGTCAAGAAGAACGCCCATATCGTAAGGATGAATGTTACCCACAAGGAAAGAGATAACGCCTGTCTTATGGGCTGCTTCTCCGATGAAACGCATTCCATCAATTTTGGACAGCTTTTCGGTGGTGTAAGCGAGAAGTTCTTGTTCGTATGCCGCAATTTTTTCCAAACCAATGCTTTGGATGTATTCAATAGCCTTACGCAAACCGATGACATCGCCGACAGAAGGGGTACCTGCCTCGAATTTGAAGGGCAAATCATTGTAAGTGGTCTTCTCGAAAGTCACGTCCTTGATCATTTCGCCGCCGCCCTGATAGGGTTTCATCTCGTTGAGCCATTGAGATTTACCATACATAACGCCGATGCCCATCGGAGCATACATCTTATGGCCTGAGAAGCAGTAGAAGTCGCAATCGAGAGCTTGAACGTCCACAGGGCAATGCGCTACCGATTGCGCCCCGTCAATGAGCACGGGCACGTTGCGTGCGTGCGCGATGCGGATGATCTCCTCTATCGGGTTGACAGTGCCCAATGAATTGGAGACATGCGCCACGGCCACGATTTTGGTCTTGTCCGTCAGCAGGTTTTCTAACTCACTGATTATCAGCTCTCCTTTGTCGTTGAACGGCAACACTTTGAGTTTCGTACCGTGTTCCTCGCAGGCCAGTTGCCACGGCACGATATTAGAGTGGTGCTCCATTTCTGACACGATGACCTCATCGCCTTCGTGCAGGTAGGTTCGTCCGAAAGAACTGGCTACCAAGTTGATAGATTCAGTGGCTCCGCGTGTGAAAATAACCTCCTGTGTGGTGGGCGCATTGATGTATTGACGCACGGCCTCCCGCGCCTGTTCGAACTCGTTAGTGGCCAACTGACTGAGACAGTGTACGCCGCGATGGATGTTGCTGTTGATGCAGCGATAATAGTCATTCAGTGCGTCAATCACCACTTGCGGCTTTTGCGTGGTGGCGGCATTGTCCAGATAGACTAACGGTTTGCCGTAAACCTTTTCGTTCAATATGGGAAAGTCTGTTCTATTCATTGGATGGCTTATTTTCGGATGAAAATGTGTTTGTATCTTGTGTGATATTGTTATTGTCTTGACTGTCAGCTGTTTTCATATAACGCAGTTGTGTGGCGTACATCAACACCCATAAAACGGACATGATGATGCCGTTAATATCCATGGCCACAAGTCCGCCGATGACGAAGTTCATCACGCAGAATTCCAAGATTTTACCGATGGTATAAACGTGGAAACCGACTTTGTTCAATTTTGCCAGCATAAGGAACGCGCCGACGAACAGCATGAGTTGTACAACGGCAAGAAGCAGGTATTGCCAGCTGTTGATGGAGGTGTAGATGGAGAGTATTTGATCCGTCTGTTCTGCCGGAAACATGCCCATCTCTTTGATCATTTCCATGGATTTCTGCATATATTCCGGCGCAAAAGCCCAACAGATATAGGCGATGGCGGAAAAGGCGGAATTCAGCATCGTGATGATGCCCAGAATCCATAATATTGGTGTGCGTTTCGGGGTGTTTTCCATTGTTATTTATTATTTGTTGTCGGAAAAAATATGGTTTGTTTCTCGCCAGTGGCAATTGGCAAGTCCCCCTCTTGAAGGGGATTTAGGGGGAGTATGATTTTGTAACAAGCCGTTCCCTTTTTCCTCACTTTCCACCGCTCATCGGAACGTAATCCAATGATCCACAGAATGTTATTTCCATAACACAAGAGACGAATTTGGTTTTTGGTGAAACGGTCGATTTTATGGTCGGTGAAGAAGTCGCTGAGCTTTTGACGACCTTTGGCTCCCAACGGGTAAAAATAGTCGCCAGGTTGCCAAGGACGGATTTGCAAGGGGAAGGTCAACTTCTCTTTCGGGATATATAGGATGTTCGGATTTTTGTCAAAAACCAGATCTTGTTGATATTCAAATTCTTCAACATGAAAATAATGTCTAAATTCATCCAAGGAACCTATGATAATCGTCTTATTGTCCGATTCGGAAACAGGTTGAATAATAAGAAAATCCCTATCAACCAATAAGATATGAGAGTCTGAAAAAAATTGTTTACCGGATTGGAGTTGCGTAGTGGCAGACAATTTCTCACTTATGTCGGAAGAAAACCCATATTCGTTAAGTATCTCATACAAAACAAGTTCTTTGTCTTCGCATGTTTCCAGCAATTGTCGGTTGATATAGTGTTTTTCACCATTTTCAAAGACAATCCTGTCTTTTTCGGTTTTTATATATTTTTGGTAATAAGCGTATTGACGCTGCAAAAGATGTCGATTGCGTTCCGTTGTGGTTAAAAACTGCGGATTGATGCGTTCTAACTGCGGGATGACGGAGTGGCGGATTCGGTTTCGTGAAATGGATTCGTCCTTGTTTGTATAGTCTTCCACGTATGCAAGATTGTGATTTTCAGCATATTGTCTGATTTCTTGAGCGGTAAATGCCAATAAAGGCCGGATGATTTTTCCGTATATGGGCGGGATGCCGCACAATCCTTTTAAGCCCGTGCCACGACAAAGGTTAAGCAGTTGGGTTTCAGCATTGTCGGTGCTGTTGTGCGCAATCACGATGAAATCAAAATCGGAGGTGAGCTCTCTGAACCAGGCGTAACGCAATTCCCGCGCCACCATCTCCACTGATTTGCCGGAATTTTGCTGAATGGCCAGCGTGTCGAATTCGCGGAGGAGGAAAGGCACCTGCCAATGGATTGCCAAATCTTTCACGAAACGCATGTCTCGGTTGGAATCCTCGCCACGGAGGTGAAAATTACAGTGCGCAATGGCAAATGTCAGTCCGGCATCATGGAACAGCGATCCCATGACCGTTGAATCCGCGCCACCGCTTACTGCCAAAAGGTAGCGTTTGCATTGGGCATCATCACCAGCCAAAGCCTGCAATTCCTGCAAAAAACGCGTCAACATGTTTTTATGATTCAAAGTCCGAACGGATTTTAAAATAACGGCGGATTTCCATCTTCATATACTCGAAAGATCCGAAAAGAATGGCTTTTGGCATTTCATCCTTGCGCATCATCACCATACCGGAGCTGACTGGGTCAATGTATGGTGTGATATCGGTTTCGAGGGAGAAGGAAAGGTCGAAGTTGCGCACAGTCACGCGGTCAAAGTTGCCGCTGACCTCCTCGAACATGATGCCGTTTTCCTCACAGAATGCTTGCAGTTGCGGGGCGGTTTCGTCCCACATCTCCGGTTTGTCGTTCGGGTTAAAGTAGAAAACCACTGCTTTATATTCGGGCAGAGTATCTACAATTTCCGATAGCTCAAAACGACCCTGATCGTTGACAACAAACTGTTCCGTCAGTTGCGTTTTCCTATGGTATTTTTCTGGGTCGTTGATGAAATCCTGCTTTGTGGCTTTGGAAACGGAGTGAATCCATTCATACTCCTTTGTTGTTCGAAATTCACCGCTCGGCAGACGCACGGTTTGCCAATTTTCGGTTTCCAGATTCTCACCTTGCTGGTTGGCGATGCTTATAGCGACGGGCAACACATCTAAAATGCGCTGTGTCCCGAAACCTGAAGTGGTGAGCAGGTAACGCCATTCGCGGTTTTCCGATGAAAGCAGCCATAATTCACGCCCTTCCGGTAACCGTTCCACACACTCTACACCCCATTTTTCCGGAAAATCCGCTTTGGCCGTCCACTTTTTCCCTTGATAGGTTTGGGTTTTTTCCAGAAAAGACTCCAAAACCTCTTCCTGCAATGGATACAGATTGGTTTGGCTGTGGACATCCGCGACCAAGGTGTCCCGAATGACATCAACAGGGTAAATCACATTTTCTTCAATATTATCGTTTTGATGGTTTTTTCTTGATTGACAATCGGTTAAAAACACCATCAAAGATAATACTGCAAAGAAGGTTAAAAGGTTTTGTTTCATAATCACCTAATTCAGCATTTCGCGATGTTCACAATCACCTCCGCTGCCTTTACCATAGATTCCAGCGGCACATACTCGTATTTGCCGTGAAAATTGTGGCCGCCGGCGAAAATATTGGGACACGGGAGGTTTCGGAACGAGAGGTTGGCACCGTCAGTGCCGCCCCGGATAGGTACGATGACCGGCTCCACGTCCGCTTCCTTCATCGCTTTCACGGCACGCTCCACCACATAATAGACCGGTTCCACCTTTTCGCGCATGTTGTAGTACTGATCCTTAATCTCACAGGTGATGCAGTTGTTGTACTTGCCGTTCAGGAAGTTGACAATGCTCTGAAGGAACGATTTTTGCGCTTCGAAAGCGGCACGGTCGTGGTTGCGGATGATGTACGACATTTTCGACTCTTCCACGGTGCCTTCGATGTGCGTGAGCAGGTAGAATCCCTCGTAATCCTGCGTGTGTTCGGGACGCTGCGCGGCGGGCAGCATACCATTGAGTTCCATAGCGATGAGTTGGGAGTTCACCATCTTGTTCTTGGCATATCCCGGATGGATGTTCTTGCCCTGGATGTGGATGTTGGCACCGGCGGCGTTGAAGTTCTCGAACTCTAACTCTCCGATGGCCCCGCCGTCCATAGTGTAGGCGTAGTCGCAGCCGAAATCCTCCACATCGAAGAATTTCACGCCGTTGCCGATTTCCTCATCGTGCGAAAAGGCGACCTTGATATCCCCGTGTTTGATTTCGGGATGCTGGATGAGGTATTCCATCGCGCAAACGATTTCAGCCACACCGGCCTTGTCATCGGCGCCAAGCAGCGTTTTGCCATCTGTGGTAAGGATGGTCTTCCCTTTGTAATCCAACAGTTCGGGAAACTCGTCCGGGGAGAGTACCGTGTTGGACTCCTTGTCCAACACAATAGTGCTGCCATCATAGTTGGGAATAATGACCGGCGCGGCGATACCCGGCATGTCGGGAGCCGTGTCCAAATGCGCCATAAAGCCGATGACCGGCTGTTTTTCCGTGGTGTTGGAAGGCAGCAGGGCAGTAACATAGCCATGCTGGTCTTTTTTAACCTCTTGCATCCCGATGTTTTTCAGCTCCTCCACCATCACATCGGCGAAATCAAGGAGTGCCTGTGTGCTCGGATAGCTTTCAGAATTCGGATCCGCAGTGGTCGCGTATGAAATGTACTTGGAAAAACGTTGCAACAAAATCTCTTTCATGTTCTTATTCTTTTGGTTATTAACAAATTTCAACAATAAAATCTATTCTAAAAAAAGAGTGGGCTTAGAAATTTTCCCGTTGCAAAAATACTCAAAATATGGAAACAAAACGGTCAAAACAAAATAGGATAACGGTGTGGTGAGCTTTTTTTGTATTTTTGCACCTTGATTTTTTCAATGGAGAAATAACTTTTTTATAACAACACTTTTGAACAACTATTGGATATAAGACAGGAATACCACTGTTTTTGGTTGAATTACTCCGACAACATGAGAAAACGAAACTTTGTTCGAATAAATGATAATTGTGAATAAAATATAACGTATTGATACATATATGATTAGAGAAAACAGAAACGTGGCTATTGCATACGATTTCGATGGAACGCTCGCTCCGGGGAACATGCAGGAGTACAATTTCATCCCTGACCTCAACATGGACAAAGGCGAGTTTTGGCAGGAGGCAAATGAGATGGCTAAACGACACGACATGGATGAGGTGCTTGCCTATATGCACCTCATGTTGATTAAAGCTAAAGAGCAAAATCTTGATATTCGCGAAGCTACGTTTATGAAATATGGGGAGAAAATCACCTTTTTCGAGGGTGTGGAGACCTATTTCGAACGCATCAATTCCTACGCCGCTTCCTTGAATCTGCATCTGGAACATTTCATCATATCGTCCGGGCTGCGTGAAATTGTGAAAGGAACACGCATCGCCAAGCATTTCAAGACTATTTATGCCTCTGGCTTCCAATATGATGAGAACGGAAGTGCCTGCTGGCCCGCCCTTGGCGTCAACTACACCAACAAGACGCAATTCCTTTTCCGTATCAACAAGGGCATCTACAACTCATACGACAACACCCTGATTAACAAGTCGATGCCTGAAGACGAACGCGCCGTTCCGTTCTCCAACTTCATCTACATCGGTGACGGGGAAACAGACGTGCCCGCCATGAAGATGGTCAACCTTTACGGAGGAACCACCATCGCCGTCTATAATCCCAACTCCGTGCCCACTCCCGAACGCCCCGTGAGCGCGAAAGAGAAATGCATCAACCTCATCAGACAGAAACGCGCCGACTACATCGGCCCTGCCGATTACACCGAAAACAGCGAGCTGGAGGTCATCCTCAAAAAGGTCATCGACAAAATCGCCGTGGAACAGGATCTGTTGCACATCAAGTACAAGGAGATAGGAACGGTTAGCGGTTAGCAGTTAAGGCAGGAACGAAAAAGCTCATTAATATTAAAACATCTTCCTTAAGCAGCCCCGAAGGGGCAAGACGCACGAAGTGCTAATAACCCCACACAAGGCAATAGCCGCAGTGTGGGGTTGAGAGAGAGCCCGAAGACGCATGAAGTGCAATTAACCCCACACAAGCGAAGCACAGTGTGGGACCTGAAAGTAAAACCAAACCTATGATATAATGGAATACCTCTACGAAAAATACCAACAAACCTCAGGTGTCTGCACCGATAGCCGCAATTTGACACCGGACTGCCTTTTCGTGTGCCTGAAAGGGGCCAACTTCGACGGGAACAAGTTCGCCGCCGAAGTGCTGGAGCAGGGCGCCAAGTATGTCATCACAGAGAACCGCGCTTTGCTGGATAATCCCCGCGCTATTATCGTGGATGACGCGCTTAAAACATTGCAGCAGTTAGCGCACTATCATCGGCAACAGCTGAAAATTCCCTTCATCGGTATCACGGGCACGAACGGAAAGACAACCACGAAGGAATTGATAAACGCCGTGTTGTCAACCACTTACAAGACCGCTTGCACGAAGGGGAACCTTAACAATCACATCGGGGTGCCGCTCACACTGCTCTCCATCAAGCCGACGGACGAAATGGCCATCGTAGAGATGGGAGCGAACCATGTTGGGGAGATCGATGACCTTTGCAAGATTGCCGAGCCTACCTTCGGTCTCATTACCAACATCGGGGTGGCACACATTGAAGGCTTCGGTTCCAAGGAGAATATCATCAAGACGAAAAAAGCTTTGTATGAGCATGTTATTGCTAACAAAGGGACATTGTTTGTCAATGAGACAGATGAGGTTTTGCGGCAAAATCTGACCCATGACAAGATTGTTTTTTATGGGAAGGACGCTGAAAAGCAGATTGTGTCGATGAATCCTTATTTGCGGATTCGCGTGGGGGAGGTCGAGGTGGACACGCATCTGACCGGAAGCTACAACATCTGGAACTTCATGGCAGCGGCGGCAATTGGTCGTTTCTTCCATATTTGTGATGAGGTAATAGCCAAGGCATTAGGCGATTACGTGCCGTCCAACCACCGTTCGCAGGTGAACCGCATCGGCAGCAACGTCATCATTTCCGACTATTACAACGCTAACCTGACCAGCATGACGGCTGCGCTGAAGAATCTGGCTCAGTTGGAACATTCTCATAAGGTAGCCGTGCTGGGAGACATGAGGGAACTTGGGGACTTGAGTGTGGAAGCCCATACAGAAATTTCACAATTAGTTGAAAATCTGCATATTGAAGGATATTTTGTAGGAACAGAATTTGGCAAGGTGGTGAAGAAAAACAGCTTCGCCGATGTGGAAGAGGCAAACGACTATTTTACGAAATATCCGTTAGAGGATGCCATGATCTTGTTAAAGGGCTCCAACAGCATGCATCTCAATAAGTTAACTACAATTCTCGAAGCATGAAGAACGAATGGGACGGTATTGGCATCATGTCCGGTACTTCGTTGGACGGCATCGACTTAGCGTGGTGTCACTTCTCACGAAAGGAGGATAGCGGATGGGATTATCGTATCAAAAAAGCGGAGACTATCCCCTACCCCGATGATTTCCGTCAGCGGTTGTCGAATGCACAGGAACTTTCTGCTTTAGAGTACGTTAAGCTGAACAACGATATAGCGGTGATTTTCGCGAAAGCCCTTAATGACTGGTTGGGCGATGGTTCGCGACCGGACTTCATTGCCTCGCACGGGCACACCGTTTTCCATCAGCCGGAAATCGGTCTCACCACTCAGATCGGCAACGGGGCAATATTGGCTGCGCAGACTAAAATACTGACAGTCTGTGATTTCCGCTCCAAAGACGTGGCCTTGGGCGGTCAGGGCGCACCGTTAGTGCCCATTGGTGATGAACTGCTCTTCGGTGAATATGATGCCTGTCTGAATTTGGGCGGCTTTTCCAATATTTCGTATCGTATTGACAATAAGCGGATTGCGTATGATATCTCACTCTGTAACATGGCCTTGAACAAGTTGGCCAACCTCGCGGGGTTGCCTTACGACAAAAACGGCCAACTTTCAAAAAGCGGCCGAATTCTTCCCGAACTGCTGCAAAAGCTGAACAATTTGGGATATTATCATCAAAAACCACCAAAATCTTTGGGAAAAGAGTGGTACGAAAACACTTTTTACCCTGTTTTGGAGCCGTTTTTAACCAATAATGCCATTTCCGATGTTGCCCGAACGGTGGTGGAGCATATTGCCGAAGAGATTGTCGCGAATGTTCCTGAAACGGTGCAGACTCTGCTCATCACCGGCGGAGGCGCACATCATCATTTCTTGATTCAACAAATTCAGAAACAAAGAGAATCATTAAAAATTGTTGTGCCAGATAATCTGATTGTTGATTACAAAGAGGCCTTGATTTTCGCCTTTTTGGGTTTACTTCGGTTAGAAGGAGAAACCAACTGCTTGCGGAGCGTCTCCGGTGCCCGCGAAGACTGCTGCGGAGGCTGTGTCTATATTTGAAATTGTATCACTATTGCCTGTTGCCTAATTTTTACTACTTTTGCATTTTCTTAACCGTATTGCCAAAATTCTATGAACCAGATTATTACCCTTTTAAGTGATTGGCGGTTGCGCGATCCTTATGTTTCCATGCTCAAGGGAAGGATTCTGCAATCGTTGCCTGACGCGCAAATCATAGACATCACCCATTATGTGGACAAGTTTAACATTATGCAGACCGCCCTGCTGATGAAAACCGGATATTCCTCATTTCCAAAAGGTTCCATTCACCTGATAATGACGAACATGTCGTTGGACTCCACCTTCTCCCCTGTGCTTTTATGCCATGACGGTCATTATTTTATCGGAGAGGACAACGGAGCCTTTCATCTTATGTTTGGGCAGTCTTATCCGATAAAAGGAATGCAATTAACGGATAATCAAGAAAATACATTAAACCACATAATTTCACTGATAAAGGCGATTAAAGAAGGCACATTGGAACAAAAGACCAAAGAGTATGTTTCGTTCAAGCGGATGTTTGTCGAACAACCTGACTACTCGGCTGGTGATCAACAGATTGAAGGGCACATTCTCTATATCGATGCTTTCAACAACGCAATAACCGACATTCCCGTCCGTATGTTTACGGAAACAGTGCAGGGAAAACCGTTTACGGCTACCATTTTGTCAAAGGGAACCTGGACAATAACAAAATTTTTCACCTACTATAATGTTTCGGAAGAAGAAATGTTCCTTTGTAGCAATTCGTTAGGATTAATAGAAGTGGCAGCCTATCAATCGGATGTGGCTGTGTTGGCGGATTTGGAACCTGGGGACAAGGTGATTATCAAAATCGACTAACATGTTTACAATAGGATTGGTTCAAGCAGACATAAAGCCATACAATAAGAAAGGGAATCTGGCTCACTATATGTCGTGGTTGGAAAATGCGATTCAGGAACCTGTGCATCTGCTGGTTTTCCCAGAAATGTTCAACTGCGGGTTTTCGCCTGACATTCAGTCGGATGCGGAACTGGACAACGGAGAGAGCATCTTTTATCTGTACATGATCGCGAACAAATTCCAATGCGATGTAGTGGCGACCTTACCGATAAAGCATAATGGCTTGTTATATAACAAATTAGTGTGGTTTTCCCGAGACCGTATTTTGGGAAGTTACAAAAAACGCCACCTATTTATGGGTGAAGA
Source organism: uncultured Bacteroidales bacterium (assembly GCA_946407715.1). The sequence continues at coordinate 21,257 of CAMJPH010000020.1, forward strand.
AGAGTTTTTTACGCCAGGCACAGAAAAATCTATAGTTAACACTTTAGGTTACAAGTTTTTACCGCTTATTTGTTTCGATGTCCGTTTCCCAGAGTGGAATCGCAACCATGTACGCAACGGGGTTTTTGATTACGATTGTTTGGTCTATACGGCCAACTTCCCTGCGCCCCGCGAAAGCGAGCTGATGGCTTTGGCTAAAGCACGGGCCATCGAAAACCAGTCGTATGCCATCGTGGTGAACCGCGTGGGCAGCGATGGTTATCAGCGAGACTATGCGGGCGGCTGTGCCATCATCAATCCGCATGGTGAAATTGAAGCCCAAACTAAAACGAATAAGGAAGAGATTTTGATTCATTCCTGCGACTTTGATTCCGTTTTTGCCCTAAGAGAGGCGTTCCCCATATCCAAATTTTGGAGAAAAACCGAATAAATATTTTTACAAACAATTGTATATCAATTTTTTATAAAAATATTTCAAAAGCCTGCCGAGTGTAAGAAAAAAGTGTATATTTGCAGCCTCAAAACCAACGATGGTGCTGTAGCTCAGTTGGTAGAGCAACGGACTGAAAATCCGTGTGTCACTGGTTCAATTCCCGTCAGCACCACGAGCCCCGAAATTTTCGGGGTTTTTTTTTAATATTTAAAGGATAATATTACTCAATGTCACACTATAATTTATATAAAGCAGATTAAAGAATCAGGAAAACCGACATCTTTATCAGTACCAAAAAATTGTATTTTTGCCGCTTGAATTTACAGTTTTTGTTTTTATAAGTTAAAAGTAATCAACGTGTTCACTTGTATTATCAAGGGTTGAAAAGATGTGGCACGAGGGTTGTGTCAAAAAATAGCATTATGAAACTGTCACGAAAAAAACGCAAAGAAATCATCGAAACATACGCCCTGATTATTCTGGGTTCGTTCATCATGTCCATTGGATTCGTGGTGTTCATTTCACCATTGAAGTTAGCGCCCGGCGGCGTTTACGGTATCGCCATCATCCTGCACCACGTATTTAATTTCCCCATCGGTCTTTCGGGCATCTGCCTTGATTTGCCGCTGCTGCTTATCGGAACGCTGTGGCTCGGGCCGAAATTCGGGGCGAAAACGCTCGTGGGAGTGATTTCGCTGCCGGCTTTCATCTCGCTGTGGGAGAAGGTTTATGGCTACGCACCGCTGATTGCGTTGCCCAGTGATCCCATGACTCCAGACCCTTCCGCCACTTTCATTCTTGCATTGTGCGGAGGTGTCATCATCGGTATCGGGCTGGGACTGATTTTCAAAACCCGTGCCACGTCCGGCGGTACTGACATCATCGCCATGATCCTCGGTAAGTACATCAAACACATCCCGTTAGGTACCCTGCTCATTTGCGTGGACTCCACCATAGTGCTCATCGCCCTGATCGCTTTCAAAGATTGGACTATCCCGCTTTACTCTTGGCTGGTGATTTATGTGACGGGCGTTGTGATGGACAAGGTCATCACGGGTTTCCGTTCCAACAAGGCTGTGCTTATCATCTCCGACAAATACGAGGAGATTCGTCAACGCATTTTCGACGAGTTGGACCGAGGCGGCACCTATCTCAATGGTGAAGGCATGTATAACCATGATGAGAAGAAGATTATCTTCACCTCCATCTCGCGTAAGCAACTGCCCGTGCTCATTCACTTCGTCCACGAAATCGATGACAAGGCATTCGTTATCATCTTGGATGCTTCCGAAACCTTAGGCTACGGATTCAACTCATTGCGCGAAAAAGCGTTGAACTAACTATTGCTGTTGGCTATTGGCTATTAGCATATTGGCTGAAAGCCAATTAAAGCCAAAAGCTAATAGCCAAAAGCTAAAAGCTATTTTCCAGAGTCAACCTTATACTTCTTAAAGATCTTCTTATTGTTCATGATCTCCACGGCCTGCTGGAAGGTGTCATCGCTTTCAAGGAAGACACGGTAAGCGTCACCATAGCCGTACAATCCGCGGGCAATTTCAAAGCGCAAATATTCTTTAATGAAATCGGCGGCATGCTCCTCATTGCGCAAATGCTGCATCTCCGCGTACGTTTTGTTGATATAGTTGGTAAACATCGTGTCAAAGGTCTGCTGGTCAAAGTCTTCTGCTCTCTTGTAAAGAGAATCCAGTTTTCCTTTGTTCTCTTTGATAAAAGAGTTGGCATAATCGCTGAAGACAAAGGAAGCCTTGTCGCTCACGCCCTCTTCCTTGGCAAATTCCATAAATTTCTTGTAGAAATCGTCGGAAATCTTATAATTCTTTTGGAAATCCGCAAATTTCGGGTATTGTTTCAGCAAAGCATCACGATTGTTTTCCAGATAATCAACGGAAAAGTTTCCGAAAACACCTTTTCTAACGATCTCATTGAAGAGGGTGGAATATTTTGTGGTATCCAACGGGATAAAGATGTCGGGCATGATGCCGCCGCCACCATAAACCACACGACCCTTTGGCGTTTTATATTTCAGAGAATCAGGGAATTTGATGTTTTCGGCTGTATAGTATTCGCCATTGTTGGCACGAGTTTGCAAATCTTTGAAATAAGCATCCAAGCCGTCATCGTACGGTTTCTGGATGCAGCGGCCCGTGGGGGTGTAGTAGTGGGAGATAGTGAGGCGCACCTCGGATTGGTCAATAAGTCGCAACGGTTTCTGAACTAACCCCTTACCAAAAGTTCTGCGCCCGACAATCAATCCACGATCCCAGTCTTGGATGCATCCGGAGGTGATTTCGGAGGCGGAAGCGGAATTTTCATCCACCAACACAATCAGTTTTCCATCCTCGAAAAGCCCGTCTTCGGAGGAAAAATACTTTTCACCCGTTTTTCGGAAATTGTCAGTATAGACAATCATGCGTTTGCCCGAAATAAACTGGTCACAGATTTCGAAGGCCACGTTGAGGTAGCCGCCGCCGTTGCCACGCAGATCGAGAATCAGGTTCTTCATGCCCTGTTCCTTCAAGCTGCGGATGGCCTTTTTGAGCTCCGTGGTGGAAGTGGCGGCAAAGCGTTCGAGTTTAATGTAACCCGTGGCGGAGTCGGCCATGAAATTGACGTTGATACTGTACATCGGAATGGCGCCTCGGGTGATGGTGAAATCAATGGGTTCCTTTTTGCGGCCGCGCACCACCGTGACTTTCACCTTGGTGCCCTTCTTGCCGCGCAGATGCTTGCGCACCCAGTCGTTGCTGATGTCTTTGCCGACCGCCACCGTGTCATCCACCTTGATGATCTTGTCACCCGCCATGATGCCAACCTTCTCCGACGGCCCGTCAATGATGACCTCCATCACATTGATGGTGTCCTTGATAATCTGGAAGGTCACGCCGATGCCGTCAAAAGAGCCTTGCAGTGGCTCAGTCATGGCGGCCACATCCTTTGCCGGAATAAAAGCAGTGTGCGGATCCAATTCCTTGAGCATCTCGGAGATGGCCTTATCCGTCAGCGGGTCGAAATCAACCGAATCCACATACATGGAGTTGATGGCATTGAGCAGCTGGTCCATCTTGGTTTTGTTCTGCTGGTAATGTTTGTTCGGGGACTGCGCGAAAAGGGTAGTTCCAATGGCTAACATGCTGAAAACAGCGACGATAACTTTATTCTTCATTGGGCTATAATTGATTATATTCTATTTCTGAAAAAAGACGGCAAAGATACGGTTTTTTTCTGAAAAATGTATCTTCTCTGAAATTGTTGTCAAGGCATACGCATCAACTTTTCTATTTGGGCAAGCCAACGCGGCTCAAGGGGCGACAATTCCAAACGTCGCAAACACACATTCACGGACTAACGTTGCGAAACGTTGTATCCTCCTGCCGCGCCGTCGGGCTTTCCGCTCAAAAAAAAACTAACACTAAAATGCGGCCCAATGCCCTGACACTTGAGTGTTTGGACGAGTTGATGTGTGAGCCGTGAGCTGTTATTCCTGAAAGGAAAAAGATACCGAAAAAAATGTATCTTTGCCGTTTGTTTGTAAATTGAGATAATAGTTTATGAAAAAGTCAATTGTTTACTGTATAGCATTGATTACCATTGTCTTGGCATCATGCTCATCGCCCAAGAAGGTAAAAACGGAAGAGACATCCGCGACTACCGGGGCCACGGAAAAGACAACCAAAACCAACAATACACAAGAAATGACAAAAGTATTATTAAAAACCACATTCGGTGACATCACCATCGCCCTGTACAATGACACACCGGCACACAGAGACAATTTCCACAAGTTGGTGAACGACAAATTCTACGACGGCGTGCTTTTCCACCGCATCATCAAAGGGTTCATGATACAAGGTGGCGACCCCGACTCCAAAACGGCGAAACCCGGTCAGCGACTTGGTTCCGGTGACGTGGGCTACACCATTCCCGCCGAATTTGTGCCTGCGCATTTCCATAAGCGCGGTGCCGTTTGCGCTGCCCGCATGGGTGACAACGTGAACCCGCAGAAAGCTTCCTCCGGTTGCCAATTCTACATCGTTGACGGAACGGTGTATGATAACGACAAACTCAACATGATCGCCCAGCGCACAGGCAAGACGTTCACTCCCGAACAGATCCAGGCTTACACCACCGTTGGCGGCGCCCCGTTCCTTGACGGCGACTACACTGTGTTTGGCGAGGTAATCTGCGGTATGGACGTGGTTGATAAAATCGCTGCCCAACAGAAAGACGGTGCCGACCGCCCGTTGGAGGACATCAAAATCATCAGCGCGACGATGCTGCGGTAAAAACGATGAAATAATCGACGAAAAACGATGAAAATAATGATGATGATAAGAGGATGAGATAATGAGATAATGAGATGATAGATTTTCGAAATTCCCCAAATTCTCTAATCATCTAATCCTCTCAAATCACCAATCACTAATCACTAATCACAATTCACAATTCACAAAAATGAAAAGCTTAGACGAAATAAGAGCGGAAATAGCAAATTTCAAAATCGAAAATGCGGAAGGTCTGGAGCAGTTCCGGATTCAATTTTTAAGCAAAAAGAGTGAGATCCAGGCTTTGTTCGGAGAGCTCAAAAACATGACGCAGGAGAACCGTAAGGAGTTCGGCCAGTTGGTGAATGACCTTCGCGACATGGCCCAGAACCACTACAACGAGTTCAAGGCCGCTATCGAAGCCGCCACCGACAAGAAATCCAACCTGATTCCGGACATCACCCGTCCGGCAACTCGGCAGAGCGTCGGTTCGATGCACCCGATTTCCATCATGATGGGCGAGGTGCGCCGCATATTCGAGGACATCGGTTTTTCCGCTGTGGAAGGCCCTGACATCGAGGACGACTGGCATGTGTTCACCGCTCTCAATTTCGCAGAAGAGCATCCCGCCCGTGATATGCAGGACACTTTCTTCATCGAGCTACACCCCGATGTGCTGTTGCGCACGCACACCTCATCGTTGCAGGTGCGTACCATGGAGAAACAGAAACCGCCCATCCGAGTAATCTGTCCAGGTCGTGTGTTCCGCAACGAGGCCATCACTTCCCGTGCCCACTGCATCTTCCACCAAGTGGAAGGTTTGTATGTAGCTGAAAACGTGTCGTTTGCCGACATGAAACAGACTCTGCTTTATTTCGCGCAACGTATGTTCGGCGATGAAGTGCGCATACGTCTGCGTCCCTCTTACTTCCCATTCACGGAGCCGTCCGCAGAAATGGACGTTTCGTGCAACATTTGCGGCGGCGCAGGCTGTAACCTTTGTAAGCATACTGGCTGGGTGGAAATCCTTGGCTGCGGAATGGTGGATCCCAACGTCTTGGAAAATTGCGGAATAGACAGTACCAAGTATAGCGGATTTGCCTTCGGCCTCGGCATCGAGCGCATGACCATGCTCAAATACCGCACCAACGACATCCGTCTCTACTTCGAAAACGATGTCCGTTTCCTGCAACAATTCAAGGCCGCCACGAAATAGTTAGCAGTTCACAGTTTTATCAGGAGATTTTAACTTAAAAAGTAACAATAATGACAAAAACGCAAAAAAGGATTAACAACCTGATCGGCCTGATTATAGGTATAGTGGCATCTGCCGTCTATATCATGACTGCCGAGCCTACCGTATCATGGTGGGATTGCGGTGAGTACATCGCCACCACCTCCAAAATGCTTATCGGACACCCGCCCGGAGCACCTACTTTCCAGATTCTCGGACGTATCGCCACGCTGTTTGCCGGCGGTGATGTCACCAAAATGGCTTACTGCATCAACTGTATGTCTGCAGTATGCAGTGGTATGACCATCATGTTGCTCTATTTCAGCATTGTACGATTGGCACGCAAGCTCGTTGCCAAATGGGGCGAGCTGAATACGCCACGTTTTATCGCAGTGCTCGGAACAGCTCTCGTTGGAGCATTAACTTACACATTTTCAGATACATTCTGGTTTTCAGCTGTGGAAGGTGAGGTGTATGCCATGTCCTCCTTCTTCACAGCATTGGTCTTTTGGTGCATCTTGAAATGGGACGAGGAATACGAGAACCCGAAAGCTAATGTCAATCCTAACCGCTGGATTGTGCTGATTGCATATTTGGTAGGACTGTCCATCGGTGTTCACTTGCTGAACTTGCTGACACTGCCTGCTATCGGTTTGATCATGTACTATCGTCTGAACCCCAAGGCCACCAGTATGGGTGCCGTTCTTGCGTTTGCTGTCATCGCATTCGGATTCGGTATTTTCTGCTCACCGATGTGGATGATTTTGATATGGCTCTTCGTGACCACTCCGTTGCTTATTCTCTGCGGCAAAAACGGTGCGCTGTCCTCAAAAGCCGAGTGGGGAGTCCTTCTCTCGTTGATTATTTCGGTTGCCCTGTTAGGCTTTATCTTGTGGGGCATTGTGCCACAAGTGGTGAATTTCGCTGGCAAGTTCGACTTGCTCTTCGTCAACACCTTCCATCTGCCATTCAATTCCGGCGTGATTTTCTTCTTCCTGCTGATTGCCGCCATCATCGGCTGGGGCATTTGGTACGGCCATAAACGCAACAAACCAGTGGTTTCCATCAGTGCCTTCTCTCTGATGATGCTCATTATTGGCTATTCCACGTTCATGACTTTGGTCATCCGCTCCAATGCCAACCCGACCATTGATGAGAACAGCCCTGAGGATGCTGTCGCATTGCTCTCCTACCTGAACCGCGAGCAATATGGTTCCAACCCGCTACTCTACGGTCAAAGTTATAACACCCGTGTGGTAGGATTCAAGGACGGAAGCCCGGTTTATCACCGTGATGATGTGACCAAACGCTATGTGGTCACCAATCCTCGCAAAGGCGACACACCCGAATACGATCCCAAAGGCTGCATGTTCTTCCCTCGTATGTGGTCTTCTGAGAAACAATCGCAATACATTGACTGGCTAAACAGTCGCTACAATTCTGACAGTCCATCCGACAAGGAAAATCGCCGTCTGCTGGCGCGTGGAGGAATGCCCACCTGGCAGCAAAACATCAAATTCTTCCACACCTATCAGTTAGGTTACATGTATTGGCGTTACTTTATGTGGAATTTCGCAGGCCGTCAAAATGACATCCAAGGCCATGGCGACTACCAGAACGGCAACTGGATTTCCGGTTTCAATGCAATCGACGACCCGATGGTTGGAAACATGAAAGACCTGCCTTCCGCCATGGAACGTCCCGCACATAACAAATACTATCTGCTCCCGCTGTTGTTAGGGCTTGTGGGACTTGTTTTTCAAACAAAAAACGACAGCAAGCACTCGTTTGTGGTGTTCATGCTTTTCCTCATGACCGGTTTGGCTATTGCTATATATTTAAATATGTATGCTTTCCAGCCTCGTGAGCGTGACTATGCTTTTGCCGCATCGTTCTATGCATTCGCGATGTGGGTTGGCTTCGGTGTGTTAGGCATTTACCGCTTGTTTGAGAAATTGCAAAACAAAAACGTGCAAGCCATCGGCGCAGTGCTCACCACTTTGGTTTGCGTTGGTGCGGTGCCCTGCGTGATGGCAAAAGAAAACTGGCATGACCACGATCGTTCTGACCGTTACACTGCGTTGGCTGTGGCGAAAAACTACCTTGACTCATGCGAACCTAACGCCATCCTGTTCACCCTCGGTGACAACGACACCTTCCCGCTTTGGTACGCCCAAGAGGTGGAAGGCTACCGCACCGATGTTCGTGTCTGCAATCTTATGTTATTGAGTACCAGCTGGTACGTTGACCAAATGAAGCGTAAGGCTTACGAATCTGACCCGTTGCCAATTTCCATGACTTGGGACCAATACAAGGACGGCACTCGAGACGTGCTCTATTTGGAGGCGGCAAACAACCAATTTGTTGATTTGAAAGCTGTTATGGATTATGTTAAATCGGATGCTTTTGACAACCAACGGAGCCTCTTCCTCTTGAAACAAGGCACAGGCTATCGCAGCAACGGACGTCCTATCCCTGCCAGCTTCTCCCTGCCTGTGGACAAGGCCAAAGTCTTGGCTTCAGGAACAGTGGCTGAAAAGGATTCCGCCCTTATTGTCGATCGTATGAGATGGAATCTGAAAACTAACGGTGTGAACCCTCTTACAAAAGCATATATTGTAATGATGGACATTTTAGCCAACAACAACTGGGAACGCCCGATTTATTACGCCTCCACGGCTGGCAGTGAAGCCTATCTCGGTTTGGAGGATTATTTCCAACTCGAAGGTTTCGCCTACCGTCTGGTACCTGTCCGTAACACCGCTCGCTCGTATGGCGAAACAGGACGCATCAACTCTGAACGACTTTACCACAACCTGATGGAGGTGTTTGACGACCACAGCCGTTTGGATGCTGTCAAAAACCCCAACGCTTCCGGTCACACGGCTTATCCTTACGCTTGGGGCGGCTTCAACGACCCTAAATTGTACCACAGCGAAGATAACACTCGTCTGGTTCCGCTGATGCGCAGACTATATGCCCGCCTTGCCGAACAATTGATGGCTGAAGGTGACAAAGACAAAGCTCTCAAAGTGCTGGTTCATGGCAACGAGGTGCTGCCGGACTACAATTTCCCATACGTCTCTGTTATGTCCTACATCTACGGCTACACCCATGGATGTATCACTTACATGGAAGATTTCTTCAAAATCGGTTCTCAAGAAGCCAACAAGAAAGGTATGGAAATGGCCAACAAGATTTGGGACGACCAAGTGGCTCTCTTCAACTGGTACAACAGCTGTGACGAGAGAACGCTGAACTACCGCAGCAACGACATCCATTACGATTTCCTGTTCTTGTATTACATGTTGAATAATGTCAAGTATCCTGACAACAGCCTTGTTCAGCGTTATAAGGAGATGAAGATTGACAATGTGGCCATGAATTATGCTAAATCGTTGCAAGGCAACATCTCCTCACAGCTTCGAAAGGCTGACGTGGACCAACAAGCCATTGCGGGTGCTTTCCAAGAACTGCATCAGATTCAAGAGATTGCACAACTGGTTGGTGACAAACAGACCGCACAAAAAATTCAGGACATCGCCTCTGCCCAATTCGACATGATGAAAAGTTTCTCTCCTGAAATGAGTAATGCTTTCCGCCAGTTCTATAACAATATGGATGTTCCGGAACAACCCACTGAAGAGGAGTCTGGCGAGGAAGTGGCTGAAAAATAGCGATATCCATTAACATATCCCTTTCTGTAGAGACGTTTCATGAAACGTCTCTACATGTTTTAAAAAATACTACCTTTGCACCCGAAATTTCTAACAAAAACATTATCAATATGAAAAAATTTGCAGTGATACTGTGCGGCTGCGGCACTTTGGATGGCAGCGAAATCCACGAATCAGTAATGACTTTGCTTGCTATTGACCGTAACGGCGGTGAATATCAAATATTTGCACCCAACGATTGGCAATATCATGTGGTAAACCATGTCACAGGGCAACCGATGGACGAAAAGCGCAACATGTTATTAGAGGCGGCGCGCATCGCCCGCGGTAACGTGAAACCCATCGAGAAATGCCATGTTGAGGACTTTGACGCAGTAGTGTTCCCAGGCGGCAACGGCTCCGCGAAAAATCTCTTCACTTACGCCCTTGAAGGAGCCAACTGCAGTGTGCGCGAGGATGTCGCAAATGTGATCCGCGCTTTCCACAAAGCTGGCAAACCCGTGGGAGCCCTCTGCATCGCCCCGGTTATGATCGCCAAAGTGCTGGGCAATGTCAAAATAACGGTCGGCAGCGACCCTGGCACCATCCGAAACGTGGAAACTTTCGGCACAAAACACGAGATCACCATCCAAAAAGAGGTTTGCGCCGATGTTGCCAACAAAGTGTTCACCACACCTTGCTACATGCTACCCGCACGCATCGGCGACATTGCCGACTGCGCCGACAACCTCGTCAAAGAAATGCTTAAAGTGATGTGACACTTTTAGACATAAGACGTGAGACTTAAAACGTTGGGATATTTCAGCTCATCCAGACTTATAAGTTCTCTAACATCATATGTCTTACGCCTTACGTCTCACGTCTCAAATGAACAACATTGTCATCGTCGGTTTTTCGGGTGCAGGCAAAAGCACCGTTGGCAGGAGGCTTGCCAACAAGCTGAACATGACCTTTATCGACCTTGATTTGTACATTGAGGAAAAATATCATTCGGCGATTCCCCTGCTTTTCCAAAAGTACGGGGAATCGGCGTTTCGGACACTGGAATACGCTGCGTTACAAGAGGTGCTAACTGCCAACAACGCTGTCATCGCCGTGGGTGGAGGCACCCCCTGTCATGAAAATGCTATGTCCCTGATCAACGCCCACGCTCATAGCATCTATCTGCAACTCACCGAAGAACAACTCATTAACCATCTACTCCTTTCTAAAAAAAAACGTCCGCTAACCAGCCATTTGAGTGAATCGGAATTGCGCGACTATGTGCAAAAAAAACTGGCGGCTCGCGAACCATACTACCTGCAAGCAATGGAAATCTGGACATTGGAAGAAAACAACTTCAAGAAAAATGATAAAATAATCTGAAATATTACGCTCAATATTTTATCAACACAAGCACCCATATATCATTTTTTTTTGTAACTTTGCGCCCTATTATGTATTTAATATAAAATATTATAAATCAATTAATTATACACCAATGAAAGTTTATCAAACGAAAGAAATCAGAAATATCGCCGTCATCGGCGGTAACCGCACGGGTAAGACCACTCTCTGTGAGGCTATGGCATTTCACGGCGGCGTCATCAGCAGAAGAGGTACTGTTGAGGACAAGAACACACTTTCCGACTACCGTGAAGTGGAACTCGAAAGACAACAATCCATCCAAAGCTCTGTCATGTATGCCGAATTCAACGGCACGAAAATCAACATGGTTGATTGCCCCGGTTTTGACGACTTCATTGGTGAGACAATTTCCGCTTTGCGCGTGATGGACACTGCTCTCATGGTGATCAATTCCCAGAACGGTGTCGATGTGGGTGCCGAAATCCAATGGCGCCACGCCAAGGCCGCTGGCATCCCCGTGATGTTTGCCGTCAACCAACTCGACCACGAAAAAGCCAACTTCGACGAGACCCTGCACCAGCTGAAGGAATACTTCGGCGGCAGCGTCATGGCTTTCCAATATCCCGTGAACGCCGGTATCGGCTTCGACGCTGTGATCGACCTTCTGCAAATGAAGATGCTCAAATTCCCGGCCAACGGTGGCAAAATGGTGGTGGAAGACATCCCCGCAGACCAAATGGGCAAGGCTGAAGAGATGCACGCTGCTTTGATTGAAGCTGCTGCTGAAAACGACGAGGCTTTGATGGACAAATACTTCGAAGAGGGTACTCTTTCCGAAGACGAAATGATTCGTGGTCTGAAACTCGGTATCGCCAACCGCGGCACTTTCCCGGTGATTTGCATCGCCGCCAAGACCGACCAAGGCATTGACCGCCTCATGGATCTCGTCATCAAGAACTGCCCGACTCCCGACGAAGGCCGCACTATGAAAGCCACCAACGGCAACGAGCACAAATACAATGCCGCCAATCCTTTCGCAGGTTATATCTTCAAAATCGGTATCGAACAACACCTCGGTGAGGTTGCTTTCATCAAGGTTGCCGACGGCGAAATCAAGAAGGCTGACGATTTGTTGAACACCACCACTAATACTAAAGAGCGTATTTCCCAGCTGCTTGCATTCTGCGGCAAGAACCGTGTGGAGGTTGAGAAGGCTGTGGCCGGCGACATCGTGGCTACCATCAAGCTGAAATCTTCTCCCGCTTGCTCTACTCTCGTTGCCAAGGGCGATGACGTGATTGAACCCACGGTTTATCCGGATCCCAAGTTCCGTACCGCTGTTCGCGCCGTCAACAGCTCTGACGATGAGAAATTGGGTGCTGCCCTCAACGAAATCCGCAAGACTGACCCGACTTTCCAGATGGAACAGTCCAAGGAACTGAAACAGCTCATCATCTCCGGTCAAGGCGAGCAACACCTCAACATCGTGAAATGGATGATTGAGAAGCTCAACAAGATTGATATTGAATACTATGCTCCGAAGATTCCGTATCGTGAGACCATCACGAAATCTGCTGAGGCAATGTACCGTCACAAAAAACAATCCGGTGGTTCCGGTCAATTCGGTGAGGTTCACATGCTTATCGAGTCTTACTACGAAGGCATGCCCACCCAGACCAAATACCCGATCCGTGCCACGGAGACCTACGATCTGCCTTGGGGCGGTAAGCTGATCTTCAACAACTGTATCGTCGGTGGTGCTATCGATGCACGCTTCATGCCCGCCATTCTGAAGGGTATCATGGAAAAGATGGAAGAGGGTCCGCTCACCGGTTCTTACGCCCGCGACATCGTGGTGAACATCTA
>CAMJPH010000021.1 GCA_946407715.1 uncultured Bacteroidales bacterium
CGATGGCGAGCCAGTAGGCCGTGACATCGTAAGTCTTGAGTGCCAGCGGGTCGCCCGCGACGGCCATCTCGCCCACATCCTTGCAGGTGAGTTCGCTGCCAGAGAAGTTGTCCCGCAAGTCTCCTTTGGCCGCCAATTCCTTGTAGGTCTGACAGATACCGCGCGCCGAGGCGTACATCTCCATACAGCCCTTGCGACCGCAGCTGCAGAGTCGGTCGCTGAGCGGGTTGACGATGGCGTGTCCGAGTTCGCCGGCCATGCAGCCGTGACCGTGGATAAGGCGGCCATCGACGAAGATGCCGCTGCCGACACCCGTGCCGAGGGTGATGGTCACGAAATGCTGCATCAGCTTCGCGCCACCGTAGATGTGCTCACCGAGGGCAGCAGCATCCGCGTCGTTGGAGAGCGTCACCGGGATGTTCAGCATCCGCTGCAGCATCTCACATATCGGGATCTCCTTCTTCATCCGCAGGTTGGCGGTGTCCGCCCCGATGCAGCCCGTGTCGAAATGGGCATTGGGGGCGCCGATGCCCACACCCGCGACTTCCGTGAGACCGTTCTCCGACAGCATCGCACGGATAGCGCCGGCCATATCAAGGATGTAAGGATGGTGGTCTTCGTATTCGGCAGTCTTCAAGATCTTGTGTTGCAGCACTTTGCCGTCCGGATTCACCAATGCGATATCCGTGTTTGTGCCGCCTATGTCAATGCCTATGGCAAGATTGTTCATAATGGGTGGTTCTTAATGATAACAGGGCGCAAAAATACTTCTTTTTCGGATGCGTCTCTCTTTAAATCAAATCTTTCAATATGTGCCGCCGACTGTCCAACTCTGGTCTAACTCTATGGTAACTCTATAGCAACTCTATGCAAACTCTATTCGAATTATACCTCTTCTTTAATTTTGTGCAACTTTATTCTCTACTGTATTGTATGTTTGGCGTAGTTTTCATAGTGTTCACTGATTCAGGTTGTCACTTTTACGTCTTGCGACTGATCTGGGTTGACGGGGTCACCTTCTCCGTACAAAGAGTGGTTTCGAACCAATCTTGGTGTTTCAAAAAATCTTATTTTTGCCGAAAAATCACCGAGATGAAATGTACAAATTCCAAATGTAAAGGAACAATCCCTATTTGTTGCTGTTGTTTTTCACTTTTAGCGACTCTTTGCTTGCTTTTATCTTCTTGTGGCCCAAAGGATGTTAAAGCTCCCCGCCAAGAAAACAATCGCTCTTGCGTTCACACTTTGGTCGAGTTGGATTCTGTTTCAAAAAACACATTGGACTCGCTTCTTGTGAGAGTTCATACGTTTTATGCTGACAACTGTTTCAAGTCCTCAAATCTAAACTGGCAATTCGATATGGCCAACCATTTCGTTGACACCGTTATGAGGGTATACGGAGAACTTGCAGGCAATCCGGACACACCAACAGACGCCGAAACCCAAAGAGAGAAAATATGGCAGGATTTTTCCAATCAGGGATGGACCAGCAATGTCACCACTTATGAGATGATTCAGGAAGCGTCTTACCATAACGCTTGTGTATATGTCAGTTATCTGTTGACTCTGAAACAGCTTTGGGAATCATGTGAGAATGAAAAATCACGAAATCTTTTGGTCAAAGAGGTAGGGCTGCAACAACGCATGGTAGAGAAGCTGTCAACTGTTATGTCCACTATTAGCGGTTCGGAGTGGAGCGATCACTTGACCATGAACGACATATCAGCGACCGGCAGTTTTGGCAAAATATGGACGGCTTCGGGCCGGTTATTTCAGAACGATTTCAATTTGTTCAAGAAAGACGAGTTTACCGGCTATGTCAGACCATTGCCGGCAAAACGGTTCCTGCTCGATTGCATCAAAACAGAAATCGACAGCCACAAAGATTACGAATATTACGACGAACACGAGAGAGCGAACATGCTGAAGGCCGTGAACACGGCACAGCAGCATATTAACGAATTGGATAAGATTATTGACGAATGGTTGTCAGTACGTTCACAGTGGATTGAGGAGATAACACACGACTATCAACGGCGCGCCTATAACGGGAATGGGGCAGAATTCCTCATAGAATTAGCGAATGCTGTCTCACCGGAAATGTAACAACTGGAAGAACTATGCTTTTGACAAGGGTGGGCAATCGAAGAGGGACAAAAGTTTAGTGTTTCCCCTTTTCTTTGGATAGTTCTTCTTTTCTCAACACAACCACTTTTCAGAGAAGAGGCCATCGGGGCAGTCCCTTCGGATTGAAAAGTCAATTTATTATTTCCGTTCGGCAAAAATACACTTTTTCTCATCGTTCATGACACTTCCTTGTATACTTCTTCAGGAGTCTGGTAGTCAAAACTCGGGTACAGCCCTTTAGTTTCAAGCCAGCTCATCAGCTCAACAGTTCACCCCCTTCAAATCAGGTTGTTTGTGCAGAGCAACTCCGCTGCCATAGATCTTGACGCTCCACGCTTTTCTCTTGTTGATACTATTCGGGGTCCAATAAGCAGCAAAGGCATAGGCTCCATAATGTCTTCCGTCAAAATACGGCCACGGAAAAGCGGAGAATCCTGTGGCATTGTTGGTAGAAGCAGGTTCGTAGCCTACCACATGTTCTTTCTTACCGAGATATTTCCCATACTCGTGTCAGTCAGGCCATTGAGTCGAGCTGAGGGCTTTTGCTATGTTTTTCGGGTTCTTCCCTTTCACACAAACGCCATCCACGCCCAAGTAAGCCTCTAACTCATTCCAGTCCTGCTTGGTGGCCACGTGCCAACCTACAACAAGGTTAATAACAAAAGTGCGGTGATAGTGGTGGTTAATTACAAAAATTTATCTCAACACATATAGGAATATCAACAATTACTTATTCAGTCAAAGAATCAATCATACAATTGGTTACGAATCCAGCGATTATCGTTTTCTTCCACTAACACCCACTCCATAATCTGGCCAACAGCGGCTGGAATAATTCTTCCGTTTTCATCTCTTGCTGGAAGAATAAAAGTAATATTACCTTCCCCTGTATTAAGCCTATAGCTTTCAATAGGCTCCCCGCAATCATCAACACCATAATAATTTAACATACCCAACTCTGACACATCTTCAGCATCAAGAATTAGCAATCCGACGAGTTTCTCTTTGTGTGTGACACCTATATTTTGCGGCTTTAACAATACAACACTTTTTTCTATAGAGTTTGGCAACTGCGTTTCCGCATTAACAAACAAAAACAGCCCCAAAGTCTTTTGAACATCAACGTCACCATGAGATAGGATGTCTTTTAAGACGTAACTTCCACCAACATCCATATAATCACCTTTGCTCAACAACAATCGATCTTCAGCTCCATATTGGTAAAGCCATTGTGGATTCAGAGCAATCATCGCGGCTTCCCTGATGTTTTGTAAAGCACTTCATTGCATAGAGTTTTCCCGAGGTGGGGTTCTGCATCTTGAACACCACGGCAAAGTTGCCGCTGGTCATCACAGGTGTGCCGTCTTCGTTCAGCACAGGCTGGAGATAGTTCAGTTGATCAAAGTTGTCCTCCGCAGAAAGGATAGCGGAGACGTATTCGGATATTAGAGGGTAGTTCATAACTGTGATTATTATGGACTTTGTAAAATATCTGCTCAAAAAAGGGCTTCTACTCATTGTCCTTCTCAACAACAAGTATCCACAGATCCTCTGGAAACATCGTCAAAAATCTATCTTTTTCCCCTATTGGTACAAAGATCTCCTCTAATTGATAACAAGACAAAAAGACGCCCTCCCCTACACTTTCGACAGAGGCTGGGAAAGATATTGATTTTAGTCTCTCACAACCACGAAACACGCCATGTCCTATTATTCTAACGCCTTCTCCTATCACAACAGAAAGAATGTTTTTACAATCTTTAAAAGTATTACTCCCTATTCTTTTAACATTCCCAGGAATGTACAAAGATGTTATTCCATTGCAACCTTGAAATGCACCTATTTCATCGTACCTGTCTCCGAAAGAAGAGCCAACCTCTTCAACAGACTTAGGCAAATCAACTATATGTAAATTTTCATTATTTGCAAATGCCCCGGGCCTTATATATTTTACTGATTTCGGGAAAACTATTGTTTGAATATCACAATCTTCAAATACGGATTTTTCTATTGTCCGCACACCTTCTGACAACACAACAGAAGTCAATTGTTTGCACCCTTTGAATACTTTCTCTTGAATATGAGAAATACTTCCTGGAATAACAATAGATTGCAAGCTATTACAGTTTTCAAAGGCAGAGTCCCAAACTTCCTCAACGCCTTCTTCTATTTTAACTGACACTAAATTTCTACAATTCGCAAAAGAATTCGGTCCAATTCTTTTTACATTATTTGGAATTCTAATTGATTTTAATTTTACGCACCATTCAAAAGCTCCTTTAGATACGAAATAATCTTTTTGGTACGATTTCAGATCCAAACTGACCCAACCCTCTACCCATGTCCCCAACGTGTGAACAGAAGTTGGAATATTTATCAATTCCAAACTCCAGCATCCTGCAAAAGCACCTGAAGAGATGTACTCAATATTGCTTGGTAGAACTATATTTTGCAATTCTCGACAACACCTGAAGGAACCATCCCCCATCTTCTTAACGCTATTTGGCAATTCCAATTCAGAAAGCGCCGTACAGCCAGCGAAAGCCCAATCTCCAATACTCGATGTCCCTTCGGGAATATCAATTGACTCCAAATTTTTGCAATCATAAAAGGCGTAGTCACCTATAATCTCTAAGCCTTCATGCAATTCTACGGTGTCTACATTTTCGCAGGATGCAAATGCTTTTTTTTCTATTTTTTTCACACTCTGTGGAATAGAAATATAAGACAAGTTCTTACATCCTTCAAATACTGATTGCTCAATTCGATCAATTCCTTCCGGCAAATCTATTGATTGTAAACATTCGCATCGCGCGAATGCACAATTTTCTATTTTTGTCACGCCGTCTGGTATGTTTATAGAATAAAGTTCTTTGCAATTAATGAAAGCGCCACTTTCAATAACTCGGACAGAATCAGGCAAGAAAATCTCTTTTAATTCCTTACATTCCGCAAAAGATCGAAAACCTATATTTTCAATAGTGGATGGTAAAACAATGCGATCTTGCTCAGAAAGACACATCTGCAGTTTCCTTGCGTCGCCACTCAACAACAGCAGGTGAGAAGGCTCGCTACTAACAATTGGACCATATCCTTTCTCTACGAATAACGATGAACGATAATCAATCTTACGGACACGATAGTCTTCATCATCATCAAAGACAGAATTCTCTCGAAATAACCGACATCCGTCAAACACGCCAAGTCCGACATAATCCACACTTTTATTAATATAAACATATTTTAATGAGGTGCAATCCTTAAAGGCACTATCGGCAATAACCAATACACTGCATAAATGAATACTACTTAACGATTTACAATTTGCAAAAGCGCATTCCCCGATGTATCTCACTCGTTCAAAATCTACACAGCCCCAACAATCTTCAGAGGCAGTCTTTAAAGCCTTGCAATCAAAAAAAGCTTTAGCGCCTATATGTGACACTCTTTTTCCAAGAGGATGGATGGACTTTAATCTATCACAACCCTCAAATGCAGAATTCCCAATCACAACGTCAATATCTGTTGGTTCTTCCTCGCAGCAATCTTCACTCCCAACAAACAAAAGATGCTTGCAATTAAAAAAGGCCTTTTCTCCAACATATTCAACCCCATCGCCCCAAAAATCGCAAGATGTTAATGAAAAACAATTTTGAAAAGCAAAATTCCCGATATATTCCACATATCCGAAATAAATTTCTTTTAAATATAAACAATTCTGAAAGGCAGAATCACCAACGTATATCACATCTTCAAATGAAATTGTTTCAAGCTTACAACAATTGGCAAATGCAGATGTACCGATAAAATATAAATGACCTTGAATCTCTATTTCTTCCAATTTACTGCATTCGCAAAAGGACCTTCTACCAACATGGGTCAAACTTCTAGGAAATGTCACGTGTCGTAATTTAGAATTATTGCTAAAGGCATCGTCACATATTATCACTGTACCTTCAGGAACTCTATACGATATTAAATCCTCGTCCCCCTTCAAGAGACGCTTGCCATCACTGCTGAAAAGGCAGCCATATTCGTCTTGAACACCACACCGAATGTCGTCTTCAGTCACTTTCGTAAACAACATTTCATTAGAGTAACTAACCTTATCTTTTGAATAAGAGATTTTTAATAGGTCCATCGGCATGCCCGTCAAATTGTTTCTTGCTAATACGAAATAAAAAACATTTAACAACTTATTCAAGGTAGTATCCCCTTTGGTGGTCAAAACCTCAATGCACTCACTTTTTGCCACTGTCCTGTAATCTTTTTCACCCAATAACAGTCGATCCGTTGATCCATAACGATAAAACCATTCTGGATTATAAGCTATGGCTACTAGTGACAGCAATATGCTTACTGCGGGAAAATCGTCAATGTGTTCGTCAAAATCCTTTTCTGTTCGAAAAGGATGGCGATAATCGGGAGAACCCAGTTCTCTGGCCTTCTGTCCTTTCATCGCTGGTACATACATTCCATCGTAATCCACCAAAACCATCGAGCCATCATCTCTTACCAAAATATTATCAGGCTTTAGGTCGCCATGAGCGAAAGGTTGTGGAAGAAGCCATTGCATCAAGGAACTAAACTCTCTGGCCAACATCTCCCTATCAAAACGATTATCCAAATGCTCTCGTAAGTATCTATCCAATGTAGAACCATTTTCCCAATCCATCAACAGAACAGGGAACTCCGTCTCGTCCGTCTGGCCAGTATCCACAAACAATTCTTTTTCAAAGAATTGAATCGAGGTGAGTTTTCTGTTCCAAGTAAAGTACGAAGTACAGTACGAAATTGATGCTTTATTGAGCTCTTCCGCAATAAGTTTATATGCCTCAGCTCGACCTTCCTGCTCTTTAATGAAGCACTTTACGGCGTGAAACCGCCCGTTTCGAGAATCTTTCATCTTGAACACCACGGCGAAGTTACCGCTGGTCATCACAGGTGTGCCGTCTTCGTTCAGCACAGGCTGGAGATAGTTCAGTTGATCAAAGTTGTCCTCCGCAGAAAGGATAGCGGAGACGTATTCGGATATTAGAGGGTAGTTCATAACTGCGATTATGCTAACATTTGTAATATTTCACTAATATATCTTGCATCAACAAACTCAAACAATTTGTCATATTGTGCCGATGCGTGCTCTATGCTTTTCCATAAAACACCATACACGATGTTTTCATTATATAATGGACACCCACTGTTTCCTTCTTTAAAAGGGAAACCACTTTCTCCGATCACTTCGAAATAGTTTATTTCAAAAAATTTTTCATCAAATATCCTCACATTATTGAAAGAACGAAAGTACATTTTATCTCTATCCATATCATAATAATAAGCCCTTGATTCAAAAACCATATTGCCCTTAAGTCCACCCGTATTCAAAACAAAAGGGCTGCCTTTGTGGTTCACTCGAAACACCAACAAATCTTGACTAAACCCTTTCCTGCGTTCACATTTGTGACCATCAAACATAGCTTCACGTAACTTAATCGAGAACTCTCTATCGTCAAACTTATATTTCAGTTCTTCGCATCTGTTTTCACCTACATTCAGGTTATAAAAAACATGTGCGGCCGTAATAAGATACTGATCCAATATAAAACCTGTACCCTGTTGTGTCTCTTCATTATTAGTATCTTCCATAATCGGCACAACAAAATCCTCTCTTCGAGGAAGTACGACATCCTGAAGCTGTCTAAAGGAAGATGCATGACACATACTACCCGATATATCATCGTAATTAACATTCCCGAAATTCGGATCATCATTCATGTTTTCCACACGACCACAGGTAGTCCAACCTAACTGATTCGGGATTTGAAAATCTGTTCTGATATCTGCAATAAAATAATATTTGCAACCAGGAAACTTCTCCACATAATGGGAATAACTCTTTTCATCGTAATTAAAGAACACATTGATATTATCAGAAGTAAACCATCGGCCTAATCCAAACGAATCAACAACCTGCTTTATCCTATCTCCTCCGCCCGAAACAAGGCAAAGATTGCATGCATTGTCTTTTAATTTGTCAAGGAAGGTCCGAGAATCGGTATTAAGTTGAATAGTCTCTTCAGGAATACCCGAATATACTGATATTCTACCACGTTCATTTCTGTCCAGCAGAACTTCTAAATCAATGCAAACAACTCTCGGTCTCATAAAAAGCTGTATATTCTATTTCTTTCCATTGAAAAAAAACATTCCGCAAAAACACTCAATTTCCAGCTCCGACTCCGCCCCACCACAAAAAAAACTTTCCGACACCCCAACCGATAACTTTTGTATCTTTGCCGTCCAAATTCGACAAAACCTATGCCTATGCAATACCCGCTGATATCCGAATATATCAACTCCATTTTGAACGCGGAGGACAACTTCGCGACGATGACCGAACTGCGGCCTGTGCTCCATGACGACGGGACTCCCGTGATGAGCAGCGGGAACTTCGCCGTGGTCTTCAAGATGAAGGACGAGCGGGATGGGAAACTCTACGCCGTCAAGTGTTTCACACGTGAGCAAGAGGAGCGTGCTGAGAACTATCGCATGATTGCGGAAGAGTTGGGCAAGGTCTCCTCACCGTATATCACCCCCGTCAAGTGGTTGGATGGTGAACTGTTTGTGGACACCACTCAGACGGACGAGACCGAATTTCCTGTTCTGCTAATGGACTGGATTGAGGGGCCTACCCTCTCCGCTTTTTTGCAATCCATTGCCGACCAGCTGAAAGCGGGAAAGGTATTCAAGGACAACGAGTACGAGATGTTTGAGTTGCGTTGTCTTCCAGCGAACTTCCTGCGAATGGTTTCCTGGCTGCTCAAGCAGCCTTTTGCTCATGGTGATTTGAAGCCCGACAACATCATCGTTCAGGAGGACGGTTACTGCGTTCTGGTGGACTATGACGGGATGTATGTCCCCGCCATGCAGGGGATGCCCCAAACCTGCATGGGCACACCCAACTTCACGCACCCGTCCCAAGCGGAACACACCCTTAACAAAGATATAGACAGCTACGCCATATCCGTTATTGCCCTTTCACTTCAAGCCTTCGCACTAAGACCCGGTATGATTGGTGAAAACCCCGATTTCTGTGTCATCACTAAACAACAAGCGTTGAAACTTCATACAGTTAGTCTGTTGGACGATGAGGATTTGATGGCAGACAACAACATTCAAGAGCTTCTATCGCTTTTCTTGCACACGTTGTCCCAAAACAAGCTGGATGCTGACTATTTTGACAAAGCCGTCGCGGATGTTCTTGTGCCAAAGGACTTTGACATATATAACACGGAGGTTATAGATGAGGATTTGGAGAACTGTTATGAAGACAGGTTTAACGTAAGGTACAGTTTAGATGGAAGAAGATTATTAGGAAATAGAAATTTCCACACAGGATCATCCTACAGAATCCGAGAAGGTGTATTGTCTGTATGTTCTCGTGCGTTACAGCCTAAAAACACGCCATCAGATGAGCTTAAAAGAATTTCTCTTCCAGACTCAGTCCAATCCATTGGAGGTGTTGCTTTCGCCAACAATGACGATTTGACTATTTGCAATATCCCTCAATCAGTCATTTATATTGATGATAACAATCCTTGGGGTGGTTGCTTCAACATAAAGAAGATGAGTTGCAACTCTAAACACTTTACTATAGAAGATGGATTATTATACTCGGCTGATCACAGAATTGTATATGGACTCATTTATTTCCATTCAGACATCATTATTGACAAAAGGGCAAAAATAATTTCCTCGAACGCCTTTTGGTCAAACAGACCAAACTGCGAATTCATAATCAAAACAGTCAATTTTAACAACATCGAAGAAATTGGGGACAAGGCTTTTTTGTCGTGTAAGTCAATTGAAACTGTTAACCTAAGCGAAGTAAAAAAAATAGGCGAATGGGCATTCTCTGATTGTACATCCCTTCGATTTATAATGTTGTCGTCACAATTATCAACAATCAAGAAAATGACATTTTGGGATTGCCGTTCGCTTCAACACATCGTAATACCTAATTCGACAACAACTATCGAAAATGGTGCTTTCGGGTTTTGTGAATCGCTTCTAGACATCACAATTCCTGATTCTGTAACCACAATTGGAGATGGTGCTTTTCTGCATTGCGTCTCGCTCCAAAACATCACAATACCCGACTCTGTAACATCTATCGGAAGATCAGCATTTAACAATTGTAAACGTCTGACAAACATTGAAGTATCTGTAAATAACAGCCACTATTCTTCGCTTGATGGGGTCCTCTTCAACAAAGACCGAACAAAATTAATATCATTTCCTCAAGGAAAGGAAAAAAAATCTTACGAAATACCATCATCTGTAACGATTGTTGGATACTGTGCTTTCGCAGGTTGTGTATCACTTCAAAGCATTACAATACCAAGTTCTGTAACGACCATTGAAGAGGATGCCTTCGCAAATTGTAAATCGTTTCAAAACATCACGATACCAAATTCTGTAACAACCATTGAAGAGGATGCTTTCGCATGTTGTAAATCACTACAAGACATCACGATACCTAATTCCACAAAAAGTATTGGAGAATTTGCTTTTGCCGGTTGTGAATTGCTTAAAAGCATTACGATACTCAATCCCAGCACAAACATCGGGAACAATGCATTTCGCTGGTGCAACTCGATTAATAAAATATATGTTCCACATAACTGCATAGATCAATTTAAGACGATACTACCTGATTACAGACAAATAATCGCGCCTATTTCGTAAAAATTTTTAAACAATCGCCTTTATGATAATACATCCTAGACATCCTATTCGAGCCACAATAGATGACACTTATTATTTTCTTTCTTCAATAATTAAAAGATTCCCCTCTTTGCTTAACGATTGGATGGCAGAGCAAGAACAAGAGGTCGAGACTCTTGCCAAAGAGTTTTCGGAGGGTGATCCTGAAGTTTATCTGTCAACCTATCAATCTCAAATACAACGAATAGATCCCTGTTATTACGAGATAGAATTATTTAACCAATCCATGCTAATAATGACATATTCTTACTATGAATCAACAATTTACAGGTTTGCCAAAGAAACAGGATCAGATAATAGGCCAAGTTGCATCGCTGAAAAAGAGGGTTCCTCTTTAGATGAAGAATCGTTAAAAGTCTCTTCTTATCTATTTGAAACCATTCGCCCCTTGAGAAACGAGTTGTGTCATAACAACAATGGAACGTTATTTGTAGAGGCAACCGTAAGTGAAAGATCAAATATTCTAGAATTAGTAAGAAAAGGGATTCTTTCAATTAACGATGAAAAAATCATCATATCAGATAGTTCCTTCATTTTGCAAACATTAGAAACAGAACACAAATTGTTATGTAACCTTGCTGACATTTGCGGATACAAATAGTATAAACATGATATTTATAGCCGACAAACGAACAAAACCTGAAACGCTGCTGAAGTCGCACCCTGATGCCATCCTCGCCGATGTCACCAGCAAGGCGAAAGACGGTCTGGTGAAGCTGAGCCCATTCTATCCTCATGGCGGCATACCAGTGCCCTTCAGCGAAGGATACACGGCCACGTGTGTGGAGGCCGTATGGCAAGGATTGAAGGTATTTGAGACTTGCGATGTAGATGTCTCGCTCTTTGAGAATGACACCATGCGGAACATCAAACGCACCACGCGCAAATACGGTAAACCGCTCGGTCACCGCAAAGGCGTACACGGTTCCGAACTGCTGGACTATATTGAGGCTCGCAAGCAAATTTACATTCCCACTTACCGGTGGGTTCTGGAGAACAAAGTGGGCCACATCATCGACCGTCTGCGCGAGGCATCAAAAACCAAAACAATCATCCTGTTGGATTATGACACTAACGCTGACGTGGAAAATCCGAAGAAACCGCTTTCCCATGCCTCCCTTATCAAAGCGTATGTGGAGAACACCTACCCATACAGTGAATGTGCCACTGAAGAGCCCCATCAATTGAACCTTTTTTGAATCATAAAACCACCAATATGGAAAAGAAAAGCAATTGGCAATTGTTTCAAAACCTTCTGGTAAAAAACAACATCCAGAAATTGTACCATTTCACCGACCGCGAGAATCTCGACAGCATCATCCAACACGGCGGGCTTTACTCTTGGGCGGACTGCGACCAACGGGGAATATCCATCCCGAGACCAGGCGGCAGCGAGCAGTCGCGAAGTCTTGACCGAAGAGACAATCTGCACCACTTTGTGCGCGTCAGTTTCACCACCCAGCATCCGATGATGTATGTGGCCATGAATGACGGGCGCATATCCAATCCTGTCATCCTCGAAATCGATCCTGAAGTGATATTTTGGCAAGGGTGCCAATACGCCGACAGAAACGCCACCAAAAACGGTGCACATGTGGGAAAAGAGTTGGATGATTTCCAGCGCATCCATTTCAGCACTATAAAAGCCAAAAAGCATTTTGACCTCACACCCGAGGAACAACCCTTCTTTCAAGCAGAAGTGTTGGTCCCCAATTTCATTCCGCTAAAATACATCACCAATGTAGGCAACTTTGGCATACCCATCCCGTCGAAGCCACAACAGCTGCAAAGCAAAGAGGCTTACACCGCGCAAATCACCCGCAGCACGCCCACCGCTTTCATTTTCCTGGTGGACCAATCCGTTTCCATGCGCAACAAAACCGTTTTGCACGGAGAAGAAATGACGTTGGCGGAAGCGGTATCCCGCATCGTCAACAACCAAATCAACGAATTAGTGCTACGCTGCATCAAGACCAATGAAGTCCGCCATTATTACGATATCGCCATCATTGGTTACGGAAGCCGCGTATATAGTGGCTGGAACGGCAATTTGGAAGGACGGTTCTTCGTCTCCCCGCAGGAAATTAAAGACAATCCTTATCGGAAAATCATCACCCGTGAGGAAGTTAGAACGAGAAAAGGCCTATCTGTCAAGGAGGTGGAAAAAACACAATGGTTGCAAGCCCGTTGTGACGGAAGCAGAACAAACATGTATGCCGCTTTCCAGAAGGCAAAATCCCTGTTGGAAGAATGGATTGAAGACAAGCACGACAAAGACTGCTATCCGCCAACCATCATCAATATTACAGATGGCGCCTTCAACGATGCGACTGCCGATGCAATGCAACAAATGGCTAACGAATTGAAGTCAATGTTCACCAACGATGGCAACGTGCTGCTATTCAATATTCACATATCCTCGAATAGTGCCAACAGTGTGACATTCCCAATCAGCAAACAAGAACTTGTCGGAGATTCGATCGGAGCCAACCTCTTTGACATGTCCAGTCTGCTGCCTGCTCGCTATAACGCTGACATATCAAAGGTGCGAAAAGAGGACAATGACAAAGTACGCCATGTGGCGATGGCTCAAAACGCGGACATGTCCACACTAATTCAACTGATGGACATCGGAACCCCCACCAATATCAGTCAGAACAAATGAAAACACGCTGCATATCCATTGCGAAGCCCGAACTGGGTTCTATCA
Source organism: uncultured Bacteroidales bacterium (assembly GCA_946407715.1). Next base: position 13,622 of record CAMJPH010000021.1, read on the forward strand.
ACGAAGATGCCGTTATCGCCAGACCGTCATGCATTGCCGTAGCCGATGGTGCCGGCGGAGGCGGAGTGTTTGCCGAGCGCTGGTCGCAATACCTGCTCAGTCAGTTGCCGGACACACCTATGGAAACATTTGCGCAACTCGACCAGTGGATTGACCGCATTTGGGAACCTTATTACAATGAAAGTGAGGAACTTGCCAAGTCTATGGGTGGCGGAATGTTATTGAGCAAATTTTATGAAGAGGGATCTTTTTCAACATTAGCCGCGATTTGGCAAACAGACAGGATCCATTGGGCCACATACGGCGACAGTGTGGCCTTCTGCTATCACTGGACAACACAGGAGTTGCAGTATTCTATCAGACACTTATCGGATTTCACAAACGCCCCGTATCTTATCAGTTGCAAAGACCCGTTAGACTCGAAAGGCTTTGCTTCTGGTTCATTCGATTGTTCCGAAGATGCGCTATACTTTGTCGCAAGCGACGCCCTCGCTCACTATATTCTGATGATGTATATGGTTTCACATCCCAACCGTTTCAAAGACGAGCTTGACACAGTTCTTCATTCACACACCCGGAACAGCACCTACGTGAGAAGTGCATTGTCCATTGCCAGACCCGATTTCAATGCCACGCTATCCAAGCTGTTGACTTGCATCGGCCACCGGCACAATTTTGCTCGCCACCTTGACAAAGTTAGAAGGCAGAGTTTGTTGGCTTTGGATGACTATTCGATTGGGGTGATGCAATGAACATTTGACAATCTATTTCGGCTCCCTGCCCTCTCGAATCCATCATTTTCACGTCACCGCAATCGTCATTCCGTTTGGCCACCCTCCCCTACCGGAAACAACCCGCATTTCCGAAAACCACCGCACCAACGTTAAAGCGATGCCTTGACCGGCCAAACGGAAACTCGGACTCGCAAGGGCAGGAGGCAACGGTGCGCGATCAACCCGCAAGAGCAGAGCAAAACGAAAAGGGACGCCACCCGCCAACGCACGCCCTGGCGGGTACGAGATTCCGTTTTGCCATCCTGTCCTGACGAGCCACCACGTGCCTTGACGATGACGACCGCCCTCGCGATCCAACGCCTCCCTCTTTCGGCAAAACGGAATGGTGCTTGGGCTGCCCGCTAGTGCAGTGCGCATCGCAACCCGCACAACCCGCGAGCGCAAGGACAACCGATCAACCGTGTCACCCGCAAGCGCAAGCGGAAACGAACAGCAAATGCACCATTCCGTTTGGCCACCCTCCTCTACCGGAAACTGATCAATGTACAATGAACAATGTACAATGTACAAAACGGGGAACCGGACTTTATCAAGTTAACCGACACCAATCCCGTTTCCCCCGGCATTCTTAATTGAAAAATCACTTGTTTTTAACGGAAGATGGCTTCGGAGCTTCAATACATGGAATCAGGCCTCGGCCAAACGGAACCACTGACCCGCAAAGGTCAAAGATCATCGAAATTCAGGTCTTAAATTTTAACAATCAACAAAACAAATTGTAAAAAAAAGTTACAACTATTTGATTTTCAGAAGCAACAAAAATCACGCAAAACCCTTGACAAACGATATCTTTTGTTGTATATTTGCAACGTAAATTCTGTAACCACAAAACAAAAAGACTCATTATGGAAGAAAACAAATCCTTGGCACAAAACGGAGAAATCATCCTATACCAACCCGACAACAGCATCCGGCTGGAGGTGCGGATGGAGGAGGACACGGTGTGGCTCAACCGCCAGCAAATGGCAAGACTATTCGACAGAGACGTAAAAACAATAGGCAAACATATCAACAATGCCCTAAAAGAAGAATTAAGTGATTATCCAGTTATCGCAAAATTTGCGACAACTGCCAGCGATGGCAAGACATATCAAGTGGATTACTATAACCTTGATGTGATTCTATCGGTTGGATACCGTGTTAAATCAAAACGCGGTATTGAATTCAGACGATGGGCAAACTCAATCTTAAAAGAGTATCTTTTACGAGGGTACACCATCAATCAACATCTCCAACAAATGGAGCAACGAATTGACGGAAAGCTACAAGAACATTCTATACAGATTCACTCTCTCCAAGACAAGGTTGATTTTTTCGTGCGCACCGCCCTGCCGCCGGTCGAGGGTGTCTTCTTCGATGGACAAATTTTCGACGCCTACGTCTTCGCGGCGGACCTTATCCGGTCGGCACAGAGACGCATCATCCTCATCGACAACTACATCGACGACTCGGTGCTGCTGACGCTGGCAAAGCGGAAGGAGGGTGTGGCAGCGGAGATTGTCACAAGACACGTCACGGAAACGCTTACCCTCGATCTCGAACGACACAACCGGCAATACCCGCCCGTCAGTGTTCGGGAGTGCGACCGCTACCACGACCGCTTCCTCATCCTCGACGACACCGTCTATCACCTCGGTGCCTCCCTCAAAGACTTGGGGAAGAAGCTGTTCGCGTTCAGTAGGATGGGGATTTCTGCTGACGAGGTGTTGTCGTGAGGCGACTGAAGCTGTCTTAGTAGCGTGTCTCCGACACGCACTCCTGCGTACCGTCCCCCTACCCCACACTGCGGCTGTCGCCTTTTGTGGGGTCACTAAGATGGCGTGCCGGCACGCGCGCGCCCACATACGGGCATCGGATTACGAACATAGGTTAATGAGACAGTCCTCCAACTGCGGGACGCAGTTGGCTCCATATACAAAGACGGGACACCCGAAGATGTCCCGTCTTTATTGCGATTGCAGAGACGCACGGTTGTGCGTCGTTTGTCGTAGTGACGCGCCAACGGCACGTCTCTACGAATTGATTACAGCAAGTGCACCGCAACCGTCAGACCGGCCATCACGATGCTCACCATGCTCATCAATTTGATGAGGATGTTCAGAGACGGACCGGAGGTGTCCTTGAAGGGATCGCCCACGGTGTCGCCCACGACAGTAGCTTTGTGGTTGTCAGAACCCTTGCCGCCGAAGTTGCCTTCCTCGACATACTTCTTGGCGTTGTCCCAAGCACCACCGGCGTTGGCCATGAAGATAGCCAATACGAAACCGGCGCCGAGACCGCCAACCAACAGACCGAGCACACCAGCCACACCGAGAATCAAGCCCGTGCAGATGGGAGCCAAGATGGCGAGGATGGACGGGAGCAGCATTTCGCGTTGAGCACCCTTCGTGGAGATGGCCACGCAACGAGCGTAATCCGGAGTACCCTCACCGGTGAGGATGCCCTTGATTTCGCGGAACTGACGGCGGACTTCCTCCACCATCTTCTGAGCGGCGCGACCCACAGCGTTCATCGTGAGACCGCAGAACAGGAAGGCCATCATGGAGCCGATGAAGACACCCACGAGCACTTTCGGGTTCATCAAAGAAACATTGTAATATTCCATGAAGTCGATCAGGGATGCCTGAGCGGTTTCGACGACGCGGTTGCCAAGGTCGAGAGTGTCAGTACCGATACGCACGAGGGCGATCTTGATCTCTTCCACGTAGGAAGCGAGCAGTGCGAGGGCGGTCAGAGCGGCAGAACCGATGGCGAAGCCCTTACCCGTGGCAGCGGTGGTGTTACCCAGCGCGTCGAGAGCGTCAGTGCGTTTACGAACTTCAGGTTCCAAACCGCTCATCTCGGCGTTACCACCGGCATTGTCGGCGATAGGACCGTAAGCGTCGGTAGCCAAAGTGATACCTAACGTGGAAAGCATACCCACAGCTGCGATACCGATACCGTAAAGACCCTTGGAGAGGTTGACGGCCGTGAATTCGATCTGGAAACCGTTGGCGCACAAGAAAGCGAGGATGATGGCCACGCCGATGGTGAGCACCGGGATGACCGTGGAAATCATACCCAAGCCGATACCGGAGATGATGACCGTGGCAGGACCCGTCTGGGATGCCTCAGCGACCTTCTGCGTCGGTTTGAAGGATTGGGAAGTGTAGTATTCCGTTGATTTACCGATAATCACGCCGGCGAGCAGACCCACAACGACTGAAAGGGAGACCTGCCACCAAACGATGTCAGTGGAATCTTTGAAGAGCACATACATGATGCAGAACGTGGCCACTGCGATGAGGCAAGCGGCGGTGTTGGTACCGCGGCTGAGGGCCTTGAGCAGTTCGGTCATCGTGGCGTCTTCCTTAGTGCGAACCATGAAGATACCGATCACGGAGAGAATCACGCCAACGGCGGCAATCATCATAGGAGCGAGGATGGAGCGCATCTGCATTTCAGCACCGAGAGTGGCGAAAGCGGCAGCACCAAGAGCCATGGTGGAGAGGATAGAGCCAGCGTAGGACTCGTACAGGTCAGCACCCATACCAGCCACGTCACCCACATTGTCGCCCACGTTGTCGGCGATGGTGGCGGGGTTGCGCGGGTCGTCCTCAGGGATGTTGTATTCGGTCTTACCGACCAGGTCAGCGCCCACGTCAGCGGCTTTGGTGTAGATACCGCCGCCCACACGTGCGAACAACGCCTGCGTGGAGGCACCCATACCGAAGGTCAGCATCGTGGTGGTGATAATCACCAGATGGTGTTCCTCAGGAATGAAATGGTCGAGGATGAAGAACCACACGGAAACGTCGAGCAACGCAAGGCCAACGACCGTCAAGCCCATGACAGCACCGCTGCGGAAGGCGATCTGGAGACCCTTGTTGAGAGACTGACGAGCACCGTTGGCGGTACGTGCAGAGGCATAAGTGGCGGTCTTCATGCCGAGGAAGCCAGCCAAACCGGAGAAGAAACCGCCGGTCAGGAAAGCGAACCATACCCAGCCGTTCTGCAGGTCAAAGATCGACATGATGAAGAACAGGATGGCCAAGACGATGAACACGATGGTCACCACCTTGTACTGCTGTTTCAGGTAGGCCATGGCGCCCTTGCGGACGTGCGAGGCGATTTCACGCATAGTGGGAGTGCCTTCGTCTTCCTTCAGCATTCTGCGATAGAAGAAGAACGCGAAACCCAACGCGACAATGGATGCGCAAAACACGATCCATACATACTTGACAAGATTTTCTTCCATACTTTTTTGATTTTTATGAATAATTTAGTTAGTTGTTTCTTTTTCAGCTATTGGCTGTTGGCCGTTGGCTGTTGGCTATGCTAATTACAAATTCTCAAGAATATATTTTGCCAACTTGTTATACAAATACGTCCTCGTGTTCCCGCCCATGATGAAGTGGTTCTTGTTGGGGAAGAAGAACTGGTCGTATTCGATGCCGGCCGCGTTCAAGCCCTTCACCAACTCCATGGCGTTCTGGAAATGGACATTGTCGTCGGCAGTGCCGTGAATCAGCAAGTACTTTCCTTTGAGGTCCTTGGCGTAAGTTGTCGGGGAGTTGAGGTCGTAGCCGTCGGGGTTCTCCTGCGGGGTGCGCATGAACCGCTCGGTGTAGATGTTGTCGTAGTAGCGCCAGTTGGTGACGGGCGCCACCGAGATGGCCATCTTGAAGGCACCGTCGCCACGGAACATCGACAAAGCGGAGAGATAACCGCCGAAGCTCCATCCCCAGATGCCGATACGCTCGCCATCCACGTATGACTGCTTCTTGAGCCAATTGGCCGCGGCAATCTGGTCGATGGCCTCGTACTTGCCCATCTGCTGGTAGATCACCTTCTTGAAGGCATCACCACGGGTGGCCGTACCACGACCGTCGAAACAGACGCTGATGTAGCCATGCTGCGCCAGCATCTGGTAGAAGGCGAGATCCATCGCACTGCTGTAGGCGTTCATCACCTGTTGCGAACCGGGACCGCCATAGCAGTTCATCATCACCGGATATTTCTTGCTCGGGTCGAAATTGGCCGGCTTCATCATCCAGCCGTACAGCGTCACGCCATCAGCTGTGGTGAAGCTGATGATCTCGCGCTTCACGAAGCCATATTCGTCCATCGTGTTCTTCACGTTCTGGTTGTCGTTCAACACACGCAACTCCTTGCCAGTCTTGTCGTTGATGGTGTATTTCGGAAGCGTGTTCAAGTCGGAGTATTGCAAGCGGTAGTAGTTGCCGTTCGGACAGAATTCCGTGCTCGCCCAACCGTTTCCGGCAGTCAGCAGTTGTTTCTTAATCTTCTTGCTGTCATAATTGATGACGTAGAGGTCGCGATTCAACACACCGGATTCATTTGAGAGGTAGTAAATCTGCTTTTTAGCTTCGTCAACAAATTGAATCTCATTGACTTCCCATTGTCCGTTGGTCAGTTGCTTGATTTCGCCGCCAAAGGTTACTTTGTAGATGTGGTTGAAACCGTTGCGCTCGGAAGTGACAATCATGGAGTTGTTGTCTTTCAGGAAGTAGTAGTTGTCAGTCACATCCAGCCATTTCTCGTTGACATCCTGATAAACAACATCTTGCGCTTTAGAGACAGTGTTGTAACGGATGAAATCAAGTTGGTTCTGATGGCGGTTGAGTTTCAGCACGATGGCGTCGCGGCTGTTGGGCAGCCAATAGACACGCGGGAAATAGCAGTTGCTGTTGTCGCCGAGGTCAAGGCGGGTGTCGGTGCCGGTCGCGAGGTCGTAAATGTGCACCTCCACGAGAGAATTGTCCTCGCCGGCCTTCGGGTATTTGTACTTGAAATCCGTGGGGTAAAGCTCGTCGTACATCGGGATGGTGTATTCCTTCACGCGGCTCTCATCGAAACGGAGGTAGGCGATCTTAGTACCGTCGGGCGACCAGGAAGCGGCCTGCGACATGTCGAGTTCCTCCTCATAAACCCAATCCGCGAAACCGTTCAAGATGTGGTTGAGCTTGCCGTCGCGGGTAATGCGCACTATCTTGCCCGTAGTCAAATCTTGATAGTAGAGGTCGCAATCGCGGGCGAAGACCACTTTGCTGCCATCCTTGGAGAGTTCGGCGAAACGGAGCAGATGCGTCGTGTCGGAAATCGGAGTAAGTTTCTTACTTTCAATGTCATAAACGTAGTAATGCGCCAAAGAAGAACGTCTGTAGATGCTCTCCTGATCGAAGGCCAGCATAATCTTCTTCTCGTCAGCAGAGAAGGTATAATCGCTGATGCCCGGCACTGAAAGTCGTTCTTTAGATGCTGCAGTCAAATCACTGTGCGACAATATAATACCAGCGACTGAGCCATCACTGAAATGATGCCTTTCGATGCCAGCGCGTTTGATGACGGTGTAATCGTCGCTCACGGGCATGGCGGTGTAGCCGGCCACCCCGCGCGGGTAGAACGAAAAGTTGTCCCAAATCTCTTCAACGGTGATTTTCTTCGACTGCGAGAATCCGCAAATCCCTATAAACACAAGAAGGAGTGTAAATAATAAATGTTTCTTCATCGGCGAAAAATTTTAAGCTGCAAAGATACAAAATCCTTTAATATGATTGTTACGCTAATTCTAAAAATTGACTATTGACTTAAACCATTCTTCCTTCAGCATTCAGCATTCAACATTCAACATTCAGCATTCAACATTCAACATTCAGCATTCAACATTCAGCATTCAACATTCTCAAAACCTCACCGAGACTTTCGCCGCCAGCGAATGCCCCAACTTTTCGTAGGCGGCACGGCGCTTGAGTGTGTAGTCGAGGTGGACGCGCACGTGCTCCTCGGGCCACCATTCGAGGTCGAAGGAGAAATAGTGCGCGGTGGATTCCGGAATCTGCCGGTCGCGGACATAGTAGTCGTAACGGAACAACGGGCGTATGCGCTGCTGCACGTTACTCTTGCTCCCCCACCCCATGTAGAACCAGTATCCGACAAAAGCGTAGAGTCCCCGCGTCTTCACCAAATACACCGAATCGACTGTCATCGGGTCGTCCTCGGCGATGCCCGTGGTGCCCTGCAGGTACTCGGCACGGGCCGTCCAGTGCTTGCCGAGGTATTCCGCGCCCGCCGACCAGCGATTGCGCGGTGCGTTACGTTCTTTGTAGAGCGGGTAGTTACCGTAATAAACCGATCCCGACAGCCGGAAGTTCTTCACGAACGGGTAGAAATCCAGCCGCGCCGAGAAATCCTTGCTCAAGTTATCCTTGCGGATGTTGATACCAGCGCCACCGAAAACGCCGGCATAGTAGTTCAGAATCGGGATACGCTCGTCGCCGCGCTTGTAATCCGCCAAAGTGCCCGACAGCATCGCGCCGATTTCCAGACCGTTGGCATATTCGGGAATGCCAGAAACATCCACAAATCCGGCCAACGCCGCCACCGACTGCGACAACTCCACAAACTCCAAGTCCAACGGCGACAGGAAGTTGTCCATAGTGTAAGGGGTTTTGATCTGCCCGATCCAAAGATGGGCATACTTGCAGAATTTCACCCGCAGCCATGCATCGAGCAGACGCGGGGTGAAAGCCATATCCGCCTGCAAACGGAAATCTATCATCGGATGGAAACGCCCGGAAAAATCAAACCGGGCACGGCGCAACATGATGACATCGCTCTGCACCAGCATGCCGTTGTCCTCGCGCTGCCAATCGTGGCCGTACTGTGTATCCACAAAACCGTGAACCTGCAGATAGTCACTGAGTTTCCAGTCTCGTCTTTGCTTGGACGCGGGAACAATGGAGTCCTGCTGCGCCTTCACACACGGAACGAGGAAAAGCAGGCACAAAAAAGCAACAACGGTGGCCCTTTTCGACAAAATACGCCGTATCCCAAAACATAAAGCTAACATATTCAACATATTATCAAAACAATTACGCTGGAAAAAATTTATGCAAAGATAGCAATTACGTAGTTTTTTTATATTTTTGCACGTTTAAAAATATAGTAAGGTATGATTTCATGAAAAAATCTGCGTTTTTATATATAGCTATTATTGGATTGTGCTGTCTATCCTCATACGCGCAGACAAGTGTAAACATGGGGAGTACTTCCAGCATAACTGGCTGTGACTTCAATATTTACGATGAAGGAGGTCCTACAGGGGCATACGGACCGCTAAACAATCACACCTTGACCATCCACCCGAATGCCAGCAGCGGACGCATAGCCATCGAAATCTCCAGCATAGACATCCACCATAATGACACGCTATACATCTACGACGGAACCACGGCTACAGGCACCCCTTTAGCCGTAATCAACAACTCAAACTACACTTACATCAACTATAACAACATCTACATGGCTTCGGAGAGCAATGCCTCGGGTGCTCTTACCCTGCGATTCAAGTCCTCTTATTTCATAACACTTTTCGGCAACAACCACGGGGCCGGTTTTGCGCTGCATGCCACATGTGTGGCTCCATGCCACCCTTTCAACATCACCCTGGACCAAGCCGGATGCTCACATGTTCCATCACTGCATCCTGACGACCCCTACCCCTATATTGACCTCTGTCCAAACGAGGAAGTGCATCTGTCCGTGAACGGGATCTATCAGCCTGGGGCGGGATATAGTCAAAGCGACGCCACCACGGTTTTCACATGGAATTTGGGTTCCGACACCACCCTCATCGGCGCCGGAATGCACGAGATCACCCACGTGTTTACAGCTGGCGAGGGATACGAGGTGGTCGTCACGGCAAAAGACTCGCTGCAATGCCCGGCCACGCAGCCCGTCACATTCCGCGTGCGCGTCTCCGCCAATCCGGTGAAACACCTCGCCACGCTCCCCGAACTGTGTGCCGGACAGTCCATCTCTCCCACATTCGGATATGAAGACACCAACCAAATCGTTCTGAAGACAGTCGGGCACTCGCAACAAGCCTCCCTTATCGTCAACGACACTGTCTTTCTCCCTGACGGCAATTACTGTCCGCCCTACGGCATTTACTACCGTTCCAACGTTACCTTCTCGGAGTTCCCCCCTGGTGCCACAATCACTAGTGCCAACGATATTCTCTATGTGCGCATCAAGATGGAACATTCCGCCATTGAGGATTTGAAAATAGACATTTACTGTCCTAACGGCAGTTCAAGTGCCATCCTTCCCAATCCCAACCATCAGACCTTTTGGGGCGGGAACATGCAATATTTTAGGGTCAACATGGGAAGCGCCTGCCGGCCCGACGGCGGCAGCTGTTCCCCCTCAATCAATCCAATGGGAGAGCCCTGGAACTACATTTGGTCCAACAACAACACTCTCGGATACCAGTATGCCGCCGCTAACGGATGCTGCTTCGAGACCGACAATTTCCACAGCCACTATAACCCCCATTGGGACGACTCCAACTACATGTATTTCGGCGACAACACCCATTCCTACAGCGTGGATTCCTCCAACGTGGCCAACATGACGCAAATATATCACCCATACCAGAGCTTCAACTCCCTGATTGGCTGTCCTTTGAACGGAAACTGGTACATTCAGGTGCAAGACATGATAGAAGAAGACAACGGCTATCTTGTGGAATGGGAGCTGGCTCTTGACCCGAACCTGCTGCCGAGCACCTGGGAATACTCAATCAACATCGACTCTTTGTACTTCACTGGAGATCAAGTCACTGATGAGACCACACTGATTCCGCAGACCCCTGGTAGCCAACCATTTACCATAAACCTCGTTGATGAATTCGGATGCCGGTACGACACCACCGTGCATGTTGTCACACATGCTTGGCCAGAGGTATCACTTGGTGACAGCCTAAAAATCTGCGACGGTCACTCCGTGACTCTGACTCCTGATAATCCAAACAACGCCTACAACTATCTTTGGAACACCGGAGCCACCACGGCGGCCATATCGGTCTCCGACCCGGGTGTCTATTCGTTGGCCGCACGTGTCATAAAAAGCGGGGAAATCCTCTGCCAGAGCAGCGACACCGTGGAGGTACAGGAAAGCGCAGCCATCACCACGAGCGTTAACGATGAGGTTTGTGCCGGCACGGACTACAACGGTTACGACTTCCACATCGCCGCCGCCGACATGGGAGAGAACAGCTTCTACTCCACGACCCGCACTCTCACAGCCCAAAACGGTTGCGACAGCATAGTGACCCTGAGCCTGACCATTCACCCATTGACAACAGAGCATACTGAAGTGACCGCCTGCGAGCAATTTTTCTGGGAGGGGGAGACTTACACCGAAAGTGGCGAGTTCACCCGCACCTATACCAACTCACACGGCTGCGACAGCGTGCTCACGCTGCGACTCAACATCGGGCACCCTTCCGAAACCGAGGTGGAGGCAACATCCTGCGGCCCCTATCGCTGGGGAAATGAAATCTTTGCCGAATCCGGAACTTACAGTAAGACTTTCGTGTCATCCCACGAATGCGACAGTGTGGTGACCCTGCATCTCACCGTGGTCGACACCACCTTGCACACAACCTCTTCGAATCCAGACTTCTGCCTCACCGAGGAGACGACTCTTTCCGTCGATGGCAATTTCGACACCTATCTGTGGAGTACCGGAGAGACGGGGAGCAGCATTTTTGTGACGCGGAGCGGTTACTACACGGTGGTTGCCTCTAACTACGCCTGCGAACGCACCGCCACCGTCCTCGTCCCGTTCTGCCCGCCCTCACTCACCCTACCCAACGCTTTCACCCCAGGCAACTCCGATGGCCTCAACGACGGTTTTGCCTTGACCGAACGCGACCGCAACCAGATCGTGACCTTCCACATCGCCATCTACAATCGCTGGGGAGAGCTCGTTTACGCCTCCGAAGACAAGAATTTCCGATGGGACGGCACCAAAAACGGCAAAATAATTCCCAACACGGTTTACAACTACGTCATCCACTGCACCGACCACAATGGCAAGCCCTACCGCATCAGCGGGAGTGTGACAGTGCTGTAAAGAAGAGGGCAAGATACACAAATTTTATGTACTTTTGCCGCATTGTTTCCTAAAACTAAAAAAGCAATCATTATGGCATTAGAGCAAAAAATCAACGAAGACATCAAAGCCGCGATGCTGGCCCGTGAATCTCAGAAACTCAACGCTTTACGCGCTGTGAAATCCGCCATTCTGTTAGCCAAAACCCAAAAGGGCGGTGGCGGGGACCTTGACGAGGAGTCCGAAATCAAGATTCTGAAACAATTGGTGAAACAACGCCAGGAATCGGCGGAGACCTACAAGGCACAAAACCGCGAGGATTTGGCTGCCGAGGAGCAGTTCCAGCTTGACATCATCCAGGCCTACCTTCCGCAAATGCTTTCCCCTGAGGAGGTTGAAGCGACAATCAAAGGCATCATCGCCGACAACGGCTTCAGCGGCATGAAAGACATGGGCAAGGTGATGGTCATGGCCACCAAGACGTTTGCCGGCAAGGCCGACAACAAGCAGGTGTCCGACATCGTGAAACGGCTTTTGGCCCAATAGTTTGCCGATGAAATATTATATCGTGGCCGGGGAGGCGTCAGGCGACCTGCACGCCTCCAACCTCATCAAAGCCATACGGGAGAAAGATTCTGCAGCTCAGTTTCGTGGCTGCGGCGGTGACTTGATGCGCTCCGCCGGCACCGAGTTGCTCATCCACTACCGCGACATGGCCTACATGGGGTTCTGGGAGGTTTTCGTGCACCTGAAAGATGTTCTCGGCAACATGAAACGCTGCAAAGCCGACATCCTCGACTGGAAACCCGACGTGCTCGTGCTGGTCGATTTGCCCGGTTTCAACCTGCGCATCGCCGAATTCGCCAAACAACACCATATCAAGGTCGTTTACTACATTTCGCCCCAGATTTGGGCGTGGAAGAAAGGCCGCATCAAGCAAATCAAGCGCGATGTCGATGAAATGATGGTCATTTTGCCCTTCGAGAAGGATTTCTACGCCAAACACGGCATGGACGTACACTATGTGGGCCATCCGCTGTTAGATGCCGTCAACCGAGACCTGCCCCAACGCGAGGATGTCCGCAACTTCAAGACAATTAACAAATTAGAAGACAAAGAGATCATCGCGCTGCTGCCCGGCAGCCGCAAACAGGAAATCAACGCCATCCTCCCGCAAATGCTGCAGATGGTCGAACGGTTCCCACAATACCAATTCGTGATTTCCACCGTCTCTTGGCTCCCGAAAGAACTGTACGACAAACATATAAATCCCTATATCCGCCCCGTAGAGACGCGCCATGGCACGTCTCTACAAAACGTCAATATACGTACCGTCTGCGACCAGACCTATCCCCTACTCGCCAACGCCAAGGCCGCCATCGTGGCCTCCGGCACCGCCACCCTCGAAACCGCCATGATCGGCACCCCGCAGGTGGTCTGCTACGCCGGCAGCGAACTCTCCTACCTGATAGCCAAGCATCTGATATCGGGAATCAACTATATCTCACTCCCAAACCTCATCATGGATGCCCCCGTGGTGACCGAGCTCATCCAGCACGACTACAACACCGAACGATTAGAAAAAGAATTGCGCCTCATCACGGAAAACGATCAGAACATCGCCGCGATGAAAGCGCAATATGAGGAATTATATACTCGCTTGGGCAACGGCTCCGCCTCACAGAAGGCCGCCGATGTAGTCATCCAAGCCGCACGCAACTAATCCTACCAAACCAGCTTGAACCCCGTGCTGTGCACGTTGATAATCTGCACGTTGGGCTCGTTTTTCAGCAACTTGCGCAAACGGGTGATATACACATCCATATTCCGGCTGTTGTAGAAGCTGTCCTCCCCCCATATCTTCTTCAGTGCATAGCTTCTGAACAGCACATCGTTGCGTTTTTCGTAGAGCATATCCAGCAAAGCCGCCTCACGGGAGGTCATCTTGTGCTCTTCCCCGTTGGAAATCAGGACCTGACGCTTGCGGTCGAACTGCAGATTCCCGATGCTGACGATATGGCTTTCGGGTTCTTCCTGTACCCCCGTGCGACGCAACAGCGCCTGCATCCGCGCTAACAGGATCTCCATCGTGAACGGCTTCGTGATGTAATCATCACCGCCGATGGACAACCCCTTGATCATATCCTCCTGCATCGTCTTGGCAGTCAAGAAGATAATCGGGATCCGCTTATCCATCTTACGGATTTCCTGCGCCAACGTGAAACCATCCTTCAAAGGCATCATCACGTCAATAAGGCAAATGTCAAACTCATTGAGACAAAACAGCTCATACGCCGCCTCGCCATTGTTGGCATGTTTCACATCGAATCCCTTGCCGGTCAGCACCGTCGTCAGCACCTTCCCGAGATTCATGTCATCTTCCGCTAATAATACCTTTTTCGGTTCCATATTGTTTTTATTTATGAAAGCGCAAAGATACAAAACTTTTTACAATTTGCAGTTTGCGCTATTTAACTTTTACAAGGTTTTTTTGAATTCTTTATATTACTACCCCGCCCTACGGGCACCCCTTCTAAAATAGAAGGGGAATTGGACTTCGACCGCACCAAAACCGAGGAAATTCTTCATTCTACATTCTACATTATGCATTATGAATTATGGATTAGTATCCGCCATGCCATTTCCTCAGAAACCACTCGATCCCCAAAAGCAGCACGATGGCGGCGAAATACCACGGAGAGTTCAGCAGCATGGAGTATTTCTTCTGGTATGAGGCCACCGGCTTGATGTTGTCGTTGGCCTTGATTTCCTTGACCACCTTTTCCAACTCGTTGCGGGCGAAGCACTTGCCACCGCTCGTCTGGGCGATGCTCTTCAGCAGGTCGTGGTTGGCGACCAGATTGGCGGTCTCCACGAAAATCTCCTGCACAGAGAAGGTGCCGCTCTTCTCGTAACTTTTGTTTCCGAGCTGCGTCTTGGCCGTCCAAGTGTAAGTTCCGACCGGCAACTCACCCATATTCAAGTAGTAAGCGTTATTCTGCTTGGAGAACTGCGCATCGTAAGTGGTATCGCCGATGCCCTTGATGGAGAGTTTCACGTCAGGCGTGTTCACCAGCTCGTGGCTCTCGTTGTAGAGTTCGGCGGAGAATTCCACCGAGGCGTTCTCAGCGAAGACGGCGTTGTGGCGCACCCGGAACGGACTCTTGTCGTTCTTGGCCACCAAGAACAGCGCGGTCTTGTTCACAATCTCGTTGAAAGCGTCGTGGTTCTGGGTGTTCACGTAGTCATAAACCTTCCACGACCAAAGTCCCGTACCCGAAATGACACCCGTCTTGGCTCCGTTCACATCGTTGAACATAATCAGCGGGTATTTGGTCTCCACACCGCTAATTCTCTGTGTCATAAACAGATTTGCAGAGACAGCGGCTCTATACGTTCCAAACGGTGCCTGCAACGGCGGCAACGAGGGCAACAATTGCTGGGCCTCTTCCGAGAAAGAGAACAGCATGAAATTGTTGTTGTATGAGGCCGTGGCATTGTTCGTCATATTCTTGCCCTGCGCAATCTGCAATCCTGTGTTCAAGCCATTGAAGGCATTCAGATCGGTCTGTGTGCCAACGATATACAAAGAAGAGACACCGCTTTGACGGATCTGCGAAAGCAGTGAGGAGGCAGGGTGTTTATGCGATGGCAACTGATGCAGGATGACCAGCCCGAAATCGGAAGGGTTGTCCTTGAACTCCTCCACGGACTTCACGACAACTTCGTAGTTGTCAGAGAGTTCCAAGGCGGAACGGATGGCGGCAACATCGGGGTGCGGTGCGTCATAAACTATCGCGATCTTGTCCTTGGACTCGATCACGCGGATGAAGAACTGAGCGTGGTTGTTCTTGTGCGTCACCTCCCCGTCTAACTCGTCCAAATCTACCTTGAACTTCTTAAGACCAGGATTCTCGGCATCCACCAAGAAAGAAACCGTTTCAAAATACTGATTCCCTGATATTTGCAGTGTTCTGCTGAAAACTTCGCCCTTATCATCGGAAACGGTGATCTTGGCACTCTTGCCAGCCAGCTTGCCCGCTTGCACCTTCACCTCCACAGGAGCGCGGTTGCCCTTCAGCACCTCTTTGTTGTGGACGATGTCGGCGATGAAAAGGTCCGTGGCCTGCTCGTCAGATCCGAGAGCGACGGTATATACCGGAAAACCAACCTTTTGGGCGGAATAATACGGGTTCGAGCCAATGTTGTAAATGCCGTCGGTGAGCATCACCACCGCCCCGACATTACGGTTCGAATACAGCAGACTGATGTCATCGAACAAAGCGGAAAGATTTGTCGATTTGTCGGAGAAATCCACGTTAACATTCTCCTTGTCAACCAATTGGTTTTCATCGCCCACGAGATAGACATCCACATCGTACTGCTTGGCGAGTTCGTTGACAACATTCTGCAACTGCTTCGGATATTCAGTCGTGTAGAAATCCGCATCTTTCCCGGATTTGACGGATTCACTGTTGTCTATCGAGAAGATAATCACGGGTTTGTCGGTCTGCTTGCGAATCATCTTGAGCATCGGGGCGAGCAACAAGAATGCAAGCAGCGACATGGCGAGCCCGCGCAGCGAAGCCATAATGATGCGGTCGCGTTTCTCGAAAGTCACATTGTCATTGCGAAAATAGAGGTACAGCGCGTAACCGACACCGAGCAGGACAGCGAAAATCGCCAGCCAAAGCGGATACTGTGTAAGTAATGACATTTCAGTTGGTTAGAAAGATTTTATACCGATAATGTCACGCACCTCGCGCACCGTCTTGGCGGCACTCTCGCGAGCGCGCTCAGCACCTTCACGAGCCACCTTGCTGATATAGTCCTCTTGTTGTTTCAGCTCCTGGATACGCTCATACACAGGTTGCACGAACGCGATCATGTCGGCGGCGAGCTGCTTTTTCATGTCGCCGTAGCGGATGGCGCAGTTCTGGTACTGGTCCTCGAAATACTGCAGGGTGTCGGGCGCGGAAACGGCCTTCATCAGCTGGAAGAGGTTCTCCACGGCCTGCGTCTTGGGTTGTCCCGGCTCTGTTGGACCGCTGTCGGAGACGGCCTTCATCACCTTCTTGCGGATAACTTCCGGAGCGTCAGAAAGGTAGATGCAGGAGTTCTCGTTATCGGACTTGGACATCTTGGTGGAACCGTCCAGACCGGGGATCTTCACCAGCTCGCTGCCGAAGTTATAGGCCACGGGCAGTTTGAAATACTCGTTCTTGTAGATGCGGTTGAAGCGCTGCGCGAAATCGCGGGTCATCTCCAGATGCTGCTCCTGGTCCTTGCCCACGGGCACCTTGTCGGCGCGGTGCAGCAGGATGTCAGCGGCCATGAGCACGGGATACGTCAGAAGACCGGCGTTCACGTTGTCGGGCTGGCGGCGCACCTTCTCCTTGAACGATGCAACGCGCTGTAATTCACCGATATAGACGTTCATAGAAAGCAGCAGGGAAAGCTCGCACACCTGCGGCACATCGCTCTGCACGTAGATGGTCGCCTTCTCGGGGTCAAGTCCCGCCGCAATATATTCAATGAGGATATTCCTCACGTTAGAATGAAGATCCTTCGGGGTTGGATGCGTTGTAAGAGAGTGATAATCAGCAATGAAGAAGAAGCATTCGTTCTCTTCCTGCATTTTGATGAAGTTCCGGAGGGCACCGAAATAGTTGCCTAAATGTAAAAAACCGGTCGGCCGGATGCCGCTAACTACTCTATCCATATTCCAAAATATTTAGGGCGCAAAGATACAATTTTTTGGGTTAAAGGCAACAGGGAATGGCAACCTATCGATATGGTCTTGGTGCGTATCTTTCCGGCAAAGTTGTAGAGCCCGCCGAAGAGGTAGGCATGGATCTGCTGGAGGCACTCCACCGTGCCAGACTTCATACTGTCGAGGATGCCGCTCTCAAACAGCGTGTAGGCTTTCTTCTTACTCTGACCGTCGATGGTGTTGTCGCTATAGACGAACCAGTCGAGGAAGGCGCTTGCGCGGTTGTTGGGATAGTTTTTGGCCAAGGTCTGAACACATTGGGCATCCAGTGCGTCAGTGTACCCTTCCTGTACCGTACCTCGCGCTGCAGGAATCCGTGGACGCGGATGTTCCCCATCAATTCGGGATTCTCCTCACGCCACTCCTTGGCTGTCATCCCGAACATTGCCACATTCAGCAAATCTGCTTCGTCAGCATACACGTAAGATTTCTGCTCGGGGGTGAGTTCTACAGGGATCAGATGATGTTTAATCGCACTGGTATGAATTCTATAATTAATCTTCGCCAGTTCACGCTTCACACTCCACCCTAACTGCTTCTGCTCGGCCTCTTTCAGCCGTTAAAATTCTTCTATAAGATACAGCTTGAACGAGACACTTATGGCCGATCCGAATTCAAAAGCGATATCCTTATGTGCGTATGTTCCTCCGTAGCGGCCTTTTCTTACAACGATTCCAATGGCATGAGTGCTTTCAATCCAGTCGCTGCAACTAAGCACAAAGGACGGAAGTCCTGCCTGTTTTCTAAAGTGGTCAAATTCGACCACTTTAAAATTTGGGTTATGGATTGTTTCCCATACTCCGAGAAATTCAATTGTATATCTATTTCTTAACCAATTTTTTATCACGTCAGCGGCACGAGAATCCTTGCCTTTTGCCCCTGCCATATCGGTCAGACTAATAAAATCTTGATCCTCGTTTGTGATAATGGTTATTTCCGTGTCTTGTACTTTGATTTTTGCCATATAATTATTTTTATATTTTCCGCTCGCAAACACACCAAATCTTTTCGAGAAAACCACGAGCAATATCGATATAACTAATTAAATATCAAATATATAAAAACTACATTTTTCAATATAAAAGTTGCCAATTCCGTGATAAAAGTTGCAAATTGTAAAAATTGAACAATGCCAGATGCACGTGCGCTCGGATGGGGCAGGTGGATTTTTGGAAGAATTTGGCGGGGACCGTGCAAAGCGTAGAAGCGGCGTGCGGAACGCACGCCTACCTCTCCTCCACCAGCCGTTTCATCTCCCGCACCTCGCGCTGGAGGAACCCGTGGACGCGGATCTCGCGGCCGTAGGCGTAGAAGGTGATGGAGGAGAAGCCGGCGAGCGGGGTGTGGATCATCACGCTCGACACCGCATCGTAGGGGATGAAGTCGGTGTTGTGGTGCAGTAGCGCCGGTGTTTTGATGGTGATGCCCTCATCATTGAAGATAATGGTGGGCGGGAACAGCACGTTGGATTCGGAAACGCGGGAAGCGGTGAATTGGCGGTACATAGTATATAGGGGTTTTGTTAACTTCTATTTTTGTTTGATCGTATATAGTCTATTTTCTTTGTATAAAACTCCAGAGCCATGCATCCGTGCATTGTCCAATAATCCTTCATGGAACAGAGCCGACGCTCCATGCGCGCCACATCGTCCTCATTTTCAATATTGTTTTCCCTTTTCAAAGCCTCCAATTTTTCACGGACTTCGGTTTTGTAGCTGTTCTCTTTTTTATAAGTGAAGTTCCAAAAAACATGGTTGAATTTTGCATCGAAACTAAAACCATCCACGGCAATTCTGTCAGACAATTCGTAAGCATTTTCTGTCTTTTGCGAGGTATAGATCGGCACTTTGCACACCTCTCCATCCACTATCGCGTAATATTCTCCCACAAACAGATCGGCGGTGTCGTACTTTTGTCTTAAAAGTTCGAACTGGTCAGTTTTCAAGCCGAATGTGGGCACAGGAACTTGACGGTTGTAGGCTTTCTGTTTGCGGGTCAATTTTGTCTTCGGGGTGCTGTCGGCATGGTTATCCTTTAGACGGAGAATGCCGTTGTCATCGACATAATACTTTTTCTTACCCCATGACACAAATCGACGATGTGTGAACCCTTCCACATCATACGAGAAGTAGTATGGCGTGTCCCACATACGTTGTCGTCTGCTTTGACGTAACGACTTGGTTTTGGCGTAAAACTCGCTCAACATTTCATCAAACGGTCTGTTGACGTATTTGTTGAGGAGTCCTTCCACGTATTTAGTATGCAATGAAGCCCAACCATTACCTTTGTTGTAGCTCATTGTTTTGTGTTTGGAAAGCCTGTGTTTGCTCATGGAGAGTCGTTCGCCTTCATATTCATTCATGCCACGGCGGGGGAACTCCGAGCCTTTTCCTCTGCGACCGCCGCGATATTTGTGCGGCACACGGCTGTCTATCTTCCATTTCTTTTCCGACATTCTATTGGATATTATACACTTACCCTATCAACCTTTGTTCACTTTCCTGAAAGTGAGCGTTTCCATTCTTTCCAACCCTTCGCCGAACATGTTGGCATCACAGAATTTGTAGCCTTTTTGCTCATATTCGATAATGGTAGGGTTGTTCTCGTACACGCCCGGCTCCCCGGCGTTCAGTGCCACCACGGCATCTATGCCGAAAGTCTCCTTGGCAGCGAGGGTGTGCAGGGCGAGCATAGTCTTTATGAAGTCCTTGTCCATTGCTTTGCAATATTTGGGCGATTAAAAGGGTAACTTCCTGTTTCCATTTCTGAGTATATAATCTTTGCAACTGTCTAATTTTGA
>CAMJPH010000022.1 GCA_946407715.1 uncultured Bacteroidales bacterium
GAAAATCGCCGCCAACAAGGCTTTCGGTCTGGAGGCGACCTCGCGTGTGAAAAAGCTCTTCTTCCGCTTCGTTCAGGTGCCGTTCCGCTGGGTCTTCCGCAGCCGCCAGTGGCACCTGCAGCTGTTCACCAGCCGCCCTTACGACCGGCTCCGCTTGTGAGTCTGCTCTCTTACTGTTTTCCTCCTCTCCTCATTCGCTTGGGTGGGGGGATTTATGCGCTCCCGTCAGCAAAAATCCCTTTCGGAGGCCGCGCAACCGCATTTTTCGTCAACAGGCATCACCTCTGCGCGGCTCAGGGGCACCCGCCGGAGGCTGAAGGGGGTATTTGCGGAAATTAGGTTAATATTCTTTTATTCTTGTTTCGAGACGGCAAAATACACTTTTTTTGATTCGTGAATTGTGATTCGTTTTGGCTGTTGCCAGCAACTATTACCTTTTGACTTTGACAAATGACTATGACTTTCGCAAGCCGCTACCGAGCTTGAGCCCATGCCGGGGCTTTTCGCGAACGTGGCAGCAAATCAACAGCCAACGACAACCGGAACGGGAAACGGATTTTCGAGGTGGTGGTGTAAAAGACGCTTCATGCGATTATACAAAAATGCGTTACGCAAAATTGTATAATCAAAATTTTTATTATCTTTGCCGCCGAAACGGATAAAAAGAATTCTGACTATGAAAAACCCATTTCTGACATACGGATATAACGGCCCTGCATATTTCTGCGATAGAGAAAAGGAGACCAAACGTCTGACTTCATTGCTGCAAAACGGCAACCATGTCGCCTTAATGTCACCAAGGAGAATGGGCAAGACTGGGCTCATCCGTCACTGCTTTGCCCAACAGGAATTACAAGAAAGCCATTATTTGTTCCTCGTAGATATATATGCCACGAAGTCACTGGCTGAACTGACTTATGAATTGGGACGTGCTATTCTTTCCGTACTGAAGTCAAAAGAACGGAAAGCTTGGGAGCGTTTCATCCAAATTGCAGGTTCTTTGCGAACTGGCATTACCTTTGATGCTTTCGGGCAGCCCAGTTGGAACCTTGAGTTAGGCGATGTGCAATCGCCTAAAACAACTCTTGATGAAATCTTTCAGTACCTGAGTACGGCTGACAAACCGTGCATTGTGGCCATAGATGAGTTCCAAACGATCACCGACTACCCAGAGCAAAATGTGGAAGCCCTTTTGCGGACCTATATCCAAAAATGCAATAACGCTTGGTTCGTGTTTTCTGGCTCCAAACGACACATGATGGGTGAAATTTTCTCATCTCCTGCCAGGCCTTTCTACCAAAGCGCATCCACTTTGTCATTAAAACCGATTCCGCTTGATGCATACAACACTTTCATCACGCAACATTTCGAACAGAACAATTATACAATAGAACCTGAAGCCATCGGATACATGTACGAAAAGTTTGAAGGCACAACTTGGTACATTCAAAAAATCTGCAATGAACTATTTGCGATGGCTGAGCCAGGAATTCCGTGTGAGGTTAAAGATGTGGACGCAGCCATTTGTAATGCAGTGGAAGAGAAAGAAGACACCTATCAAGATTTGATGACAAGACTTTCTTCCAGACAAAAAACGCTGCTCTTGGCTTTGGCGCATTCCGGAAGAGACGTGCAACCGACCAGCGGAGAATTCATCCGCAAATTTCACCTCACTTCGGCTAGTGCCGTTCAAAGAAGTTTGTCCGCCCTACAAGAAAAGGATATTGTCACAAACAACAACGGGCAATACTACATCTACGACTATTTCTTGTACCATTGGCTGAAGAACAAATAAAAGAACTAACTGCTGACGTAACAGCCAAATCGGCAGCCTACACCCAACAATCACCACCCACCTTTCACTAATCACTAATCACTAATCACTGCTCACTATTCACTTAACCTAAACAAACTTCACCACGCTCTTCATCGTCTCCATCTCCTCCATGTTGATGAGGATGTTCTCGCTGAGGAAGTCGTTGACCGGCTTCATCACGCGGAAGACGTGCGCGATGCGTTGCGCGTAGTCGTCGCGACAGAGGTCTTTGGGCTTCAACATGCAGGACATGGCATAGTCCTTGCAGGTGAGGTATTCGGGGTGCGGAGAGTCTTTCGGCAGACCGTTGGGAATGCGTTTGTAGTGTTCCTGCCCGATGGTCGGCACTAATTTCTTAAGTTCCGGTTCTTCCACAAGTTTCACGAAATCAGTCATTTGTTCGGCAACGGCAGTGCGCAGCTGGTGCATTTCCTTCGTGGGAAGCCACCACACACCGCTCGCCAGCATCACCTGCTCGGGTTCGATCTGGATGTAGTAGCCGCCCCAGTAGGCCTTCTTGCCGTACTGGTTCATGTACGCGCCAAGATGCCCTTTGTAGGGCGTTTTGTCGGGCGAGAAACGGATGTCGCGGTAGATGCGGTAGGTGCAGTCCTTCGGGGTGAGTCCGGCAATCGATTCGTCAAACTCCCCTACCGCTGCTATCACATTCTCCATCAATACGTTAAACTGTGCCCACGCGGCATCGTACAGCTCCCGATGCGCTTTGAACCACTCGCGGTTGTTGTTGGGAATCAGCTCACGGAGGAAGGAGAAGAGGATTTCGTTGGGATGTTGTTTCATATTTATTAAATTCATTATCAAGATGGTTATCAGAAAACGGTAATCGTTCCTCTCAAGTTATATGGTCTCTCAATAATATCAGAATAGTGAATCAAGTAGTTGTAAACGACACCATGGAAGATTTTGCCGTTAACTTCGCCTTTCCATCTGAAATGCTTGTCGGTGGAGTGGAAAACTACTGTGCCCCAACGATTATAAACGGTGATTTCAAAGTCAGTGATCTGCGGGAGGTACTCTTCTGGAAGATGAAAATAGTCGTTGAGACCGTCGTTGCGGGTGGGTGTGATGGCATTGGGGAGGTAAATAATCAGAGTGTCTCTTTCACCGAAATCCAAGGAATCCGGATCGTAGCCTGGATCAGGGTCAACACCACTATCGAGTGTAAGTGTCAGGACAACTGTACTGTCACATCCATTCTGGTTGTTGAAATACTGGGTGTAAGTGCCGTCTTCCGTGTAGGTTACACCATTCCAAACAAAAGGTCCAGTGGCGGTTTGCTCCAAATAGACCGTATCGTGCGGCATCACCGTGAGGAAAAGCATGACTTCGCTCTCGCAGCCAGCGGCGGATACCGTATGCGAGCGGACTATTTCCCCAGCTTCCGCCGTTTCCTGCGCACTTAACGTAAAACCGTGGTTATTATACGTCGAACCCTGACAGATGGTGTCGTAAATCACTTGCGGGGCGTTGTCAATGACCATCACGTCAGCAGAGGCGGAGTTTGTACAGCCGTATGCGTTGCTCACGGTGACGGTATAGGTCGTGTTCTGCAACGGAACATCGTGAAAGTGCGGTTCGGTGCTTCCGGTGTTCCACAGGTACGTCAACGTGGAATCGTAAACATTCTCCCGTGGCGGAAAGCTGCAGACGGCGCGCACCCGAAAGTCACTTTGATTTTTAGGCGATTTTCTGGGCGTTCCAGTGACATCTGTATAGGAATAGGAAAGATTTGTATCATCAAAAAAGTACATACACCAAGCCGATTCGCTATTGGCTTCAGTACTGCTCCAGTATGCAGCATTGTAGCCATCGGAATTATAGAGATCATAAGAACTATCCAAAGGAGTTCCCCCAACCAATATCAATGCAGCTTGAATCAGCGGTAACTGTGCATAGATCAAACAAAGTTGAGCCATTGCAGGCACATACCAACCATGGTTGAAATCCACAGCTCCTGCTGCGTAATTATTACTCGCCCCACAAAAATTACGTATCGCTTGCGTGTTCGCATATCCGGATGTGTCCGCCATAGGTGCTTGCGCCACAGAGGCTCCATAGTTGGTCAATGCAGGCACGTCAACCGCCGTGGTGGACCAGGGGAGCAGAGTATCTTGATCTTGAAGTGCCACCGCCCAACCGCCACCGTCCGCATGCACGAAGAAGACAATGCCTTGAGAGCCATCGGGAGCGACATAAAGATCGCCCACATGGTATGCCTGTCCAAAGCCAAACAGTATGACTATCTGCAGCAGCATATATGTGACAAGTCTTCTCTTCATTTTTCAATCAAATTAAAAATTACGGACAGCCCGCACAAACTTCTGTGCACCTTTCTCAACCGATTTTAACGTAAAGTTACTACTCAAACACCAAGCCGTGAAACCGGTATCCTCTGTTGAAGACCAATATTCCCAGCCCAAATCCAGTGGAAAAGTATCCACTCCAATGATTTGCAAGGTGTTGTTCAGCATACCAAGAGTGGCATACAAATAATAGAGTTGCGCGGAAGCGGGCAGATACCATCCATGGTCAAAATCCACAGCGTAAGCCGCAGGATATTGCATTTCGTTTCCAAGAGCTCTGAGGGTAGCCGTATTCTGGAATCCGTCCATATCCCCGAGAGCCAAGAACGCAGAGTTGTAGTAGTTCGGCAAAGAGGCTATATCTTCAATGGAATTGGCCCATCGGAAAGTGGCATTTTCATCCTGCAAGTTGACTGCCCAATCATGCTGTCCCGTGTTATCCACATAAAACACGACACCCCATGCAATCTTGCCACATGGCCAGTCTGAAGGATGCACACGGGCACTGTCTGTACACAAAATATCCCCCACCGCAACATTTTGGCTTTCGTATGACAACGTAACCGAGGCTTGGGCGCCCACAGCGTGCAACTCGGTCTCCTGACCCACACAAAGCAGAGGGGGATCAGACAAAGCTGTGATTTCCGGAATTTCGGCTACTATCAGCTGCAATGTTGTAATGCTGTCACAGCCGTTGGCTGTGGTGTCGTAATGAGTGAAAATGGAGAATCCCAAACTATCCTGAACGCCCAGCTGGAATCCATGCTGTGCATAGTCGGTGCCAACGCAAACGGTGTCGAAATAGTAATCGTAATAGGCTGGTAAAACATTCACTTCTAATGGGATAGAACCATTCCCGCAACCATTGGCACCGGTCAGCGTGATGATGGAAGTAGCTGGTGCATTCTGCGTAAAAAACACCATGACCGTATTCGTGCCCTGACCGTTCACAATGCTAACCCCTTCAGGTACGTTCCAATCAAAAAAGGTCAATCCTTCGGAATTGGGAAGGGAATAATGTTCTATTGACCTGCTGCACACTATCGTGGGGCCGCTGATGACATTGGGAAGCGTGAACGAGGCATTGATCGTGAGGTGCAACACCGTTGTGGAGTCGCATCCGGCAGCTCTTGGCACCGTAATGGAATCCACAATCACCCCTTCAGAAAGTTGGCTGAACTGAAAACCATAGTCGTTGTAGTTGTCGCCCTCGCAAGCAGCATCATAAATGTGATAGAAACGTTGATAGACGTACAGATGTAAGGTGGATGTGGCCCCCTCTTCGCAACTGGTAATATTATAATAAACGTTATGGATGACCTGGTCTCCCTGCGTCATTTGTGGAGGCAAGTCAAAGCCATAATTATGGTAGGTATCTCCTTGGCAAATGGTATCATAAAAATCCTGATCCTGGGTAGGCACGTTTTGACTGACAATGGTCCCAGAGAAGGTAAGCTGGCATCCAGTGACAGTGTTGGCCACGCAAGTGACAACGGTATCACCCTGCACGATGCAAGACGTTGAAGTGGCTGTGCTGCCGTTGTTCCAGAGGTAGGTTTCGAACCCCTGTGGAGCACTAAGCGTTACCTGAGTGCCGTCACAGCCGGAAAAAGAGAGCTTATTGCTGATACACCTTGCGGTGAAATAGGCGTACCCGAAATGGACATAATAGCCGCAATCATACGTGGAGAGCTGCAGTTTTACAGTCTGTCCCGCGTATGCCGACAGGTTGAAACCATTGGTCGTCCAAGGCCGCCACATAATATGTACACTCTCTGAATACTCAAAGGGTTGGAAACCGGGAATATCACTCGATGAAACTACATCGTATTCCATACAGTCGTTCAAAAGAACACCATCAGCATCAAGCATGTGGATGAGGAAGCGCGGCTGCATGGGGAGTTCGTGGCTGGGATTCTCCAAAACAACGGCATACTTCAGTAACAGAATAGGATATTCAGGGTCAACTGTGAAGGTATAGATCAGTGACTTCGTCTCGCCTCCCGCCTGCTCGCACCCTAATCTAATCACGGTACTCTCCCCATCAGGGAGCAGCGGCAACTGTCCGCCTGTCCGCGGATCCGTCCCCTGTTGCGTGATAAGGGTGTGATGTCCCGGCGCGATGCCGATGCTCGTCGGGGTATTCGTCAGAGATCCATCAATCGGTCCATAGATCCCCATCACTTGGTCACTTGACAAATCCATAAAATCCGGACACTGTGCTTGAGCGGTGAGAGCAAGAAGCCCCCACAGCAGGGTGATCAGGATTTCTTTGGGACGCATAATGGTTATTGGTTATGGGTTATAGGTTATTGAAGCCCGCGATTTACGACCTGTAGAGGCGAATAATTATTCGCCCCTACAAACGCCCTATTCATCACATCATCGCATCATCGCAATATCACTCCACGTGTTTCAGCTTCTCCACCACCTTCGGTCTGTCCTCCGCGTAGGTGACGCCGAACCATTCGGCGGTGGTGGGCAGGACACGCACGGTGGCGAGACCGCGTTGCATGACGGAGGTCACCGCGTCAGGGATCGGAAACTCGGCCTTGATGTTGCCTTCGTTGTCATTCAGGAACTGCGCGAACATTTCTGTCAGCGTGTCGAAGAAGCACGGGGAGAAGCCCCAGAAGTTCATGGAGACGGGCTCCTCGCCAGTTAGCGGGGTCACCACGCCGTCCTCGTCGTTCTGGATGCCGTCGGCCGTGCGGGCGATCTTGCGCATCTCCTTGACAATCGTCAGGTAGCCGTTTCCATCAACTTGGCAGACACCGCGCGAGACGGTGCCGTTCTCCGACAGCGTCTTGTCCAAACGGTAGCCGACCATCGCGAAGGCGGTAGGGTCGTTGGCGGTGACGTCGCGCAGGTAGTCGCCCAAGATCTGGAAGGGCTCCTTGCCGTAGAAGTCGTCGGCGTTGATTACCGTGAAGGGCTCCTGGATGGCGTCCTTCGCCACGAGGATGGCGTGCGCGGTGCCGTAGGGTTTCACGCGCTCGGGGTTCACGGAGAAGCCGGCGGGCAGCATGTCGAGCTCCTGGAAGACGTACTCCACAGGGATGACGTTCTTGTATCTCGGCAGGATGTACTCCTGGAAGTCGGCCTCCATGCTGCGGCGGATGACGAGCACCACCTTGCCGTAGCCGGCTGCTGCGGCGTACTTCACGGAGTAGTCGAGGATGGTTTCACCATTCGGACCCATCTGGTCCAGTTGTTTCAGTCCGCCGTAGCGGCTTCCCATGCCGGCGGCGAGGATTAGTAGGGTTGGTTTCATATTGTTACTTTTTTGTTTGTTTTTTCGTTATTGTTTGCCCACACTGCGCTCCACTTCCACTTTTTCGCCACTCCGCAGTCCGTAACGCTCTGCCGTATCATGCCCCACATTGCGCTTCGCTTGGGTGGGGTTAATTGCGCTTCGCGCGTGTTGCCTCTCCGAGGCTGCTTAAGGAAGATGTTTTTATATATGGGGCTTTTTACGTTCATTCATCGTCCTTTCATCATTCATTCATCGTTCTTCATCGCTTTTCATCGCATCATCACATCGGATTGATCTTCCGGGCCAGTTTCGCACAGAGGCCGGGGAAGAATCGTTTGATGTGGGCCATGATGAGTTCGGAGCTGCCGACGAGTTGTTCGCGTTTCTCCTTGGCGATGGCGTTGAAGATGATACGGGAGGCCTTCTCGGGGGTGATGCCGCCGGCCTGGCCCGCGTCCATCTTGCCGTGCTTGCGGCCGTCCTTCTCCAGCGAGTTGACGGAGATGTTGGTCTGCACGCGACCAGGGGTGAGGATGGTGACACGGATGCCGTCCTTATAGTTCTCCGCCGCCACGGTCTCGAAGAAGCCGTAGAGGGCGTGCTTCGCCGACGAGTAGGCGCAACGCAACGGGAACCCGAAGAGTCCGGCGATGCTGGTGGTGACAGCTAACTGTCCCCCACCCTGCTCGTTCATCTTGGGCAACACGGCCTTCGTAAGGATGACCGGCGCGTAGAAGTCGATGTCCATCACCTTGCGGATGACGGCCATATCGGTCTCCACGGTGGTGCCGCGCTGGCTTATGCCGGCATTGTTGTAGAAGACATCGATTCGCCCATAAGCATTGAGGGCATCCTGCGCAAGTTGCGGCAGCGCGTCGGTCTGCCCGAGGTCGAACGGCAGGCAGGTCACATCTTTTGCGCCCAGCCGCAGACACTCCTCGCGCACCTGCTCTAACAGGTCTGGCTCTAATGCCGTGAGAATCAGCCGCGCCCCCGCCTCCGCAAAGCGGAAAGCAGTCTCTTTGCCGATGCCGGAGGAGGTGCCGGTGATCCAGACTACTTTGTTAGTATAGATGTTTTTCATATTATTCTTCTTTCATTAAACTGTTAAATCCAATGGAAGGTCACTGATGTCTTTCAATCGTTTGCCATCAACAAGAATGTTAAGCATTTCCGAGGCATCGTGTTATGAGAAGCTCTTATATCTGTCAATGTTGCATTTTTATCATCAACAATTAAGGTGTTCTTGTTGATTTCTTCATCTATTTCAGGTTCTCTATAAACAACGACATCGGGTGATACTATATACTCATTCCCATGGCAGCTGCTAAGCGAGCATCTGTCTTAATCATATTGTCCAAATATGACAAGTGTTCGTATTGTGAAAAACCACTGATTTTCAATGAACTTCTATTCCCCAATTTTTCCACATGCCATTTTCCTGGACGTAAATCTGAAAGCAAAGGAAATGTATTCCTCAAAAATTCCATGTTAATCTGTTCAAATTTAGCTCCACTGGTTTGTCCTAAAGCCTTACTTTGCTCATTGACAGAAATTTGTTCCGCAATGCCTTTAGCTATAAGAACAGACAGTTTTGATGAGCTATCAGCATTGCTGGGTATTCCTTTACTATCAACAGTTAACACTCCATCAGACAACAAATGCTGATGGTAATTCTTCCTCGAGGTTGTAATGAGTGTATTCATAATCTAAAACATCTTTGATTCGTAAACCGACTGCTTTAGCCACAGGAGGAGGAAAGGCATTCCCTATCATGCGGCAAGCGAGTGTCTTTTTATCCCCAAATGTCCAATCATCCGGAAATCCTTGAATGCGAGCCATCATACGAGGCGTCAGGCGAGGAAAACCTTCAAAACAAGGCGGAGGGGCTTCATTACCGACACCACGTCCGTCAATGCCCAACAAGCTCCATGCTTGACGTGCGCGTGTTGGCCCTAAATCCGGACCGCCATGTTTCTTGCTTCCCCCGACAAGAGTTGGAGCAATCCTATTCGCCCTTTTTCTCCATTCGTCAGCACCCGACCAGCCATTCTCGACCATCAAATCATAAAGGGTATCTCCAACACTTTTTGTCAAATGTGGTTGAGGCATAGGATATGTAAAAATGTCTTTCAAATCGTTACGTACAGCCACTATGACAGTGCGAGGACGTAACTGAGGAACAGTGTAATCTGAGGATTGCTGTAATCGAATATGTGTGCGATATCCCAACTGATTTAGTTCGGACAAAATAGTATTTCTATAAACATCGAATTTCCTATCCAAAAATCCCCTCACATTCTCTATCATCACCACTTTGGGGTTAATTTCACCAACCAATCGCAACATTTGGGGAAATAAATCACGTTCATCATCTTTTCCCAACTGCTTGCCGGCAACACTGAATGGGGGACACGGAACGCCACCTGCCAACAAATCTATGGAATTATAGTAAGGTTTTCCATCAAAATCTGCCACATCCATACACTGTACATTCCAACTCGGTCTATTTCGCATCAAACAATCGCAATACTCCTTCTCGTATTCAATCAACACGAGATGCTCAAAGCCGGCCTGTTCAAGTCCTAACGCCTGACCGCCAGCCCCTGCGCATATCTCTATGGATGTGTACTTCTTCATTCGATTTATTATGTCGGCAAAAATACAAAAGTTTACGGTAACATGACGAAAAAAGTTATTTCACAAAAGCAACTATTTAGGGTTGGACAGGGATTATTGCTTGTCTGCGTTGCGGCGTAGCAAAAAAACACCCCGGAATCACTCCCGAGGTGTTTCGTACGTTTCACATCACATGTTTTATGCCTTATCTTTTCTTCAGGCCGAGAATTTCGCGAGCCTCATCGGAGGTGGCGACGGGACGGCCGAGCAGTTTGGCCATACGGACAACCTTGTCAACGAGTTCACCGTTGCTCTTGGCGAGCACGCCGCGTTCGAGGTAGAGGTTGTCTTCAAAGCCGACACGCACGTTACCACCCATGACGATGGTGGGAGCGGCGAGGGTGAACGCGTGACGGCCGATGCCAGTGCTGGTCCAAGTGCTGCCGGCGGGGATGTTCTTCACAAGCCAGCAAAGGTTGTCAACCGTGGCGGGGGTGCAGCCGGGCACGCCGAGCACGAAGTTGAACTGCATCGGGGCACCGGGAACCTCGCCCTTGCGAGCCATGGTGAGGATAGTGTCGAGGTGACCCATCTCGAAGCACTCGTATTCGGGTTTGATACCACGCTCGATCATGCGTTTGCCAAAAGCGCGCATGGTAGGCATCGTATTGTCGAAAATCTCGTCTCCAAAATTGCATGTCCCGCAGTCGAGAGTTGCCATTTCCGGAATCGGAGTGGTATCTGTCGATTGCAAACGCTCATCGGGAGTCATGCCCACGGCACCACCCGTTGAAGGAATAAGGATGACGTTCGGGCAAGCCTTGTAGATGGCATCCTCGCATTCCTGAAAGCGGGCGCGGTTCTGTGTGGGCGTGCCATCGTTCTCGCGCACGTGCAGATGCACGATGGCGGCACCAGCATCCACGGCACTTTTGGCTTCGCGCACAATTTCCTCAACGGTGTAAGGAACGGCCGGATTCTGTTCTTTCGTTACTTCAGCACCGCAAATAGCGGCAGTTATGATCAATTTCTCCATATTGGTTGTTTACTTTTTTTGTTACTGTTTAAGTGTTGAAACGTATGACTTAAGACTTGAGACTTAAGACTTTATCTTTTTCAGACATATTTTCACGTCTTACGTCTTACGCCTTAATTCTTCCGTTGGCACTGTTTGGGGACAACGCAGGTGCCGGAGGCGCGGCAGACCACGATGGGTTCTTCCAAGACATCGGCGGCGGAAGCACTAATGTCAGGGCGCGGACGGACGACCTTGCGGGCCTCGAAGACCATCTTGCGAGAGGTGTTGCCCACTTTGGTGATTTCTCCTACAGCTTCAATATAGTCTCCGGCATACACAGGCGCAAGGAATTCCACGTTGTCGTATGCGCAGAAGAGACCTTCATCGCCGTCTTGCATAATCAGCAACTCCGTGGCCACATCGCCGAACAAGGCAAGCATGTGAGCACCGTCAACCAAATTTCCGCCATAGTGTGCGTCTTGAGAACTCATTCTCAAACGAATCATTGATGTTTTCTTTTCTTCCATAATGTATTGTTTTTCAGAATAATAATATTATTTTTCAAACTTTTTTCGATTCGGCAAATTTACATAAATTTCATACACCACCGAATTTGATTTGAAAGAAAAAACACAATTACACGTCAAGAATGCCAACTACACTTCCACAAGGCGAAGAAAAATGAACTGATGTTTTTTTTTCTCCATCACAAAGTCTTCCGGATTTCTTTTATTTCTTGAAACAAAGTGTTGTAGTTCAACACGAAATGACTTGTAAGACGGCTAAGCAAGGACAAGAACTCCACATTCTTCTGTTTCTCGAAAATCGTGGAGATTGATAGACCGTGCAAGTAATAACGATGGTTCAACGCCTCATTCACCACCTTCTGAATGGCTGTTTTGTGCCCTTTTTCATCCTTCACAATGCCCGACTTGTTCAGAAAGGAGGGGCCCGCCTCAAACTGTGGCTTGATCAGGAACATCATCTGCCCGTCTTGCTTCAAAAAAGGATCAATATAGGGGATGATATAGGTCAATGAAATGAAAGAGACATCGGAAACAATAAAATCAAATTTCTGATTGTCAACATCTTCTATTGTAAGTTCACGAAAGTCCTTGTTTTCAAAGACCGTCACGTTGGGATGATTCCGCAACTGCTCGACCAATTGGGCAGTACCCACATCGACAGTGGTGACCGATGCGGCTCCGTGCTGCAACGCGCAGTCCGTGAAGCCGCCCGTGGAAGCCCCGATGTCCAACACCGTCTTCCCGACAAAATCCAACCCGAAATCCTTGATCGCCTTCTCCAACTTCAACCCGCCCATGCTCACATACTTGTTGAAAAGGTCTATCACCTCCACCCGCATCGACTCCGTGATGTCCATGGACGCTTTCGTCACGATACGCCCATCCACCATCACCGTCTCGTGCTTGATGGCGGTCTGCGCCTTCTCCCGCGAGGAGAAGAAGTTGTTGTCGGTAAGATATTTGTCTAATCGCATAATAAAGATGTTAGACTTGAGACGTAAGACGTGAGACTTTGGGGTCCTACGGTTGTGTCTTGTAATTCGGCAAAAAGTTCTTCGTATTTCATTTCTTCCTCTAATCGTTTATTCTAATACTCCTTTTATCTCACATCCTACGTCCTACGTCTCACAGCAGTTGCAAATCCGCCAAATGCTGCCGCAGCTCCGCCTCGGTCTTGATGAGGACCTGGCGGGGTTTGCTGCCGCTGCCGGGACCGACAATCTTGAGGTCTTCGAGCTGGTCCATGATGCGTCCGGCACGGTTGTAGCCGAGACTCAGCTTCCGCTGGATCGAGGAGGTGGAACCCTGCTGGGTCTGTACAATCAACGTGGCCGCCTCTACCAACATGGGATCCAGTTCGTTCGGATTGGTTGGTCCATCGTTTCGGGCACCGCCTTCTTCGCCGGGTTCGGGCACATCAGGCAGTTCGTAGGGTTCAAGCAACGGATGCAACTCTTCTTGCTTTTCGATGAATTCCGCAATCTTCTCCACCTCAGGCGTATCCACGAATGCGCACTGCAGGCGCACCACGTCGCTGCCGGTGGAGATGAGCATATCGCCCTTGCCGATGAGCTGGTTGGCGCCGGTGGCATCGAGGATGGTCTTGGAATCAACACCCGACTGCACACGGAATGCGATACGGGCGGGGAAGTTGGCCTTGATGCTGCCGGTGATGATGTTCACGGAAGGACGCTGCGTGGCGATCACCAAGTGG
This sequence comes from uncultured Bacteroidales bacterium, assembly GCA_946407715.1. The sequence continues at coordinate 13,275 of CAMJPH010000022.1, forward strand.
ATACCAATGGCGCGGGCGAGCTGGGCCAGACGGGCCAACGGTTGCTCAACCTCACGACCCGCTGTCATGATCAAATCGCCGAACTCATCAATGACAACTACGATGTAGGGCATGTAACGGTGGCCGGCCACTGGCGAAAGCTCGCGGGCGCAGAACTTGGCATTGTATTCTTTGATGTTACGCATCTTGGCGGCCTTCAGCAGATCATAGCGCGTGTCCATCTCCACACAGAGGGAGTTGAGCGTGCGCACCACCTTTTTGGTGTCGGTGATGATGGCGTCACCGTTGTCGGGCAGCGTGGCCAAATAGTAGTTTTCGATGACAGAATAAAGGGTGAACTCCACTTTCTTCGGATCGACTAACACGAATTTCATCTCGCAAGGATGCTTGGTGTAGAGCAACGAGGTAATGATGGCGTTCAGACCAACGGATTTACCTTGACCCGTGGCACCGGCGACCAACAGGTGCGGCATCTTCGCCAAATCCACCACGAAAGATTCGTTGTTGATGGTCTTGCCCAAACCAATAGGCAGCGCATAGTTGTTCTTGCGGAATTTATCGGAGTTGATGATCTCGCGCATGGAGACGATGTTCGGGTTCTTATTGGGAACCTCGATGCCGATGGTGCCGCGACCCGGGATGGGTGCGATGATACGGATTCCCAACGCAGATAGGCTCAACGCGATGTCGTCCTCCAAATTCTTGATTTTGCTGATGCGGACACCCTCCTTAGGGACAATCTCGTACAAGGTCACCGTCGGGCCGACCACAGCGGAGATGCTCTTGATGGCGATGCCGAAGCTGAGCAGTGTCTTCTCGATGCTCACCTTGTTTTCCATCAACTCTTTCTTTATCAGCTCTTCCGTGGAGGCGGTGAAGGGATAGTCTTTTAGCAGGTCAACCGGAGGGAACTCGAAATGAGAAAGTTCCTTCGTCGGGTCGAATGGCTCCAGATCGCGCACCTCTTCCGGCGTAAGCTCACGCGGCTTTTCTTCATCACCTGATTCATCGCTCAACTCATCGCCTGATTCATCACCTGATTCATCACTCAATTCATCATTTATTTCATCGGCCGCTTTATCGTTCGTGTTCACAAAATCAAATGGTATATCATCCGTCTGTTTCTCAGCTTCTTCTTCATCAAAAAACTGGTCAACATCCATGATGTCGTTGGCGCGTTCTTTCTCTGTTTCTGTTCCCGTCTCTTCTTCCTTATTATCCACCAAATCATAGACTTTCGGTTTGTATTCATCGCTAAGGGTGCCATGGTCGGTGATATAGAGATCCGGCTGGTCTTCATGTTGAGTATGGGTGACAGGGATGGCTTGTCGCACTTTCTCCGCACGCCGTGCCATTTTCCGCTCTCGGGCATTAACAGCCATCTGTTGAAATCCTTCCGCAATTCCCTGGATGTTCATCTCATAGCAGAACACGAGAACCAGCACCAAAACGGCGATGTCAATCAGCACAGAGAAGACCATACCCACATGCTCCACAAGGAACTGGCAAATGAAATTCCCGAAATAGCCGGCCAGGAAAGGACTGCTGTTGGAATTATAGCCTACCAGACCGAGGGTGATGGAAAACCATGCCATCGTCATCAACACAGCGAAAGTGGTTCGTCCGAGCGGAAGAACCGACTTTTTGGCGACAAGTCTGATACCATATAATAGTATAAGGAAAGGAAAGCCTATAGAAATGACACCGAAAAAGAACTGAACAAAGAAATATGACAGGGTAGCCCCTACCCCTTTCGCGATGTTCAAGGCGGGCTCCGCGTGGTCGCTTTCCACAAACGCGACATTGTTATGCGCGTTGAAGTAGAACGACCCTATCGAGAGGAAGAGAAGAAGGGCAAACAAGATGAGCAAAACACCGTAGAAAATGATCATCTTGTCTCCTGAAATGAACTTCCAGAAGGAGGAAGAGAATGTTTTGGTTTTGGACGAGTTGTTTTTTGACGACGTGCTCTTCCGGCTGTTTTTCTTCGACGACCCACCGTTTTGCTCACTGGCCAGTCGTTGCATATTGGACGTATTCGATTTTTTTGCCACTACTTTGTATTTTGACTTAAACTTATACTTAAACTATTGATTATAGGTTTCAGTATTGGTCGTTGGCATTATCGCTTAGCGATAGCTAATCACTAATCACAATTCACCAATCACTAAAATTTCAACGAACAAAAATACAATATTTAAAGGCAAAACGAGTTATTACAATTTGTATTATATAAACATCACAATGTTAGAAAAAAAAAGATAGAAAACAAAAAAACATTCAATAAGTACGTATTTTTGCATAAAATTTTTGAATATGAACGGATTAACATTGTTATTAACGGCGGTAAACGATTCCATGGGGGCTGTAGCCTCCGCAGTTGAGCCACACGTGGAAGAAACCTCCTATTTTAAATTGGTATTTGCGGTCAACAGTCTTTGGATCATCATCCCGCTGATTCTGATGCTCGCCTTCGCCATCTATTTCTTTGTGAAGAAGCTTTTGGTGGTGAACCGCGCCTCTCAGGAGGAGGGCAACTTCATGAACAATATCCGCGACTTCATCCACGACGGGAAACTGGATTCAGCCGTCGCGCTCTGCCGGAACAACAACAATCCCACAGCCCGCATGATCGACAAGGGTCTCAGCCGTCTCGGCCGCCCGCTGGACGACATCCGCACGGCCATCGAGAACGAAGGCAATCTGGAGGTCTCCCGCCTGGAGAAAGGCGTGTCCGCCTTAGCCACCATCGCAGCTGTCGCCCCGATGATGGGTTTCTTGGGAACCGTCGTCGGCATGGTGGGTGCGTTCCACAACATGGCTGCTGACCCGAACAACTTCAACATCGGCACCCTGTCTTCCGGCATCTACACCGCCATGATCACCACGGTGGGCGGTCTGGTCGTCGGCATCATCGCCTTGGTGTTCCACAACCTGCTGATTTCCAGAATTTCCAACGTCGTTTATATGCTTGAGGTCCGCACCACGGAATTCATGGACCTGCTTCACGAAAACGCCTAATTTCCCGCGGCCATGGCTATAAAGATGCAAAATAGAATCGACACGACCTTCAGCGCCACGTCCATGTCCGACCTGGTGTTCCTGCTGTTGATTTTCTTCATGCTGACCTCCACCATGATCTCCCCCAACGCCATCAACTTGGTGTTGCCCAAGAGCACGGCCGACAAACAGCTCTCCAACAGACAGCTGGAAGTCTATATCGACGCCGACCTGAACTACTACGTGAACCCGGAAGGTTCCGCGGCGCAACCCACCGCTTACGAAGACCTGCTCCCGGTACTCATGGATGCCGTGCAGCATGTCAACTCCGACCAGAAAAACATCATCCTCCGCGCCGACAAGAGCGTCCCGATTGAGAATGTGGTCGCCTTGATGGATGTCTTGAACGAATTGAACGAAAACTTCCCCGAGGAAGAAAGATATAAATTGGTACTTGCCACAGAAGCCAAATGATCAAAACTAACGAGAATAGGAAAGATAATGTGATTGCATGGTGTACGACTATCGGCACCATGGCATTATTATTGATTTTGCTTCTGGCCTGTAGTCTTAAGACGCAGATTCCCCCGCCACCGCCAAAACAGTTGGTCTATGTTGACATAGCCCCGATGGGCGGCGGCGGAGGTGGCGGTACTCCTCAGGTTGCCTCCAACCCGAAGCCTACAGCCGGGCAGAACTACGCCACTCAAAACGCGCAGGACGCCCCTGCTGTGAGCCACTCGAACCGGACAACCACAAAGCCGACCTCCCAGACCGTTCCGTCCCAACCTAAACCCGATCAGTCGTCCATGTACCATGGTCGCGGCGGCAGTGGTAGCGGTGGCGGTTCAGGCAGCGGTATCGGCAGCGGCACGGGCTCCGGCCTCGGTCCCGGCGAAGGCGGCGGCAGCGGCGGCGGTGTCGGCTATGGCACCGGCCACCGTGGGATGTTAAACAACATTGCTCTTGATGTCAATGAGGAAGGGCAAGTATGCGTAGAGGTGCATATCGCCGCTGACGGACACATCATCGATGCCCGCGTCATCAACACCTCCAAGCATAAAACCACCATCACCAGCCGCAACATCCAGCAACAATGCGTGGCACGCGCCAAACAGGCTCTATACAAGCCCGGGAAAGAGGAACTGCGAATAATCGTATTCAGTTAGACTTAAGACTTGAGACTTGAGACTTTGGGGGATTCTATAGAATTCCCTTTTTTTGACGTATATTTCCCACAAAAGAAGCACAAGATGTAAGAAAAAAACTATCGCAAAAAAATCCTATCTTTGCAGATTCTAACTGCTAACTTCTAACTATTGCCTTAAAAGAGTATGGAAACCTATCACGAAATACTTGAACGCATTTTCACCGCCTACCCGATGTACCACAAAGTCGGGAGTGCGGCGTATAAAGAAGGACTTGAGAACATCGAAGCCCTTTTAGACATTATCGGCAACCCGCAACGAAAGCTGCGTTGCGTGCATGTAGCTGGCACCAACGGGAAAGGCTCGGTATCGTCGTTCCTTTCGTCCTATTTCCAGGAACTCGGCTACAAAACCGGCCTCTTCACTTCTCCGCACTTAGTCGATTTCCGCGAGCGCATCCGCATCAACGGTGAAATGATTTCCGAGAAGGACGTGTTGGACTTCTTCGCCCAATATCAAGAGAAATTCCAACATCTGGAACCCTCGTTCTTTGAGATCACTACCGCGTTAGCGTTCCACTATTTTGCAGAACAGAAGGTTGATTTCGCAGTCATTGAGGTGGGACTCGGCGGACGATTGGACTCCACCAACGTCATCACCCCCCTACTCTCCGTTATCACCAACATCTCCCTGGAACACACGCAGCTGTTAGGTGACACCGTGGCGAAAATCGCTTACGAGAAGGCCGGTATCATCAAGGACAAGGTGCCCGTGGTCATCGGGGAATACGACCCCGAAAGCTTCCCCGTGTTCGAGGATGTCGCCCTGAAACACGATGCGCCGTTGTTCCCCGCCAACGTCAACTACGAACACAGCAATTACGAAGGCAGATTGGATATCCACGACAAGGAGACGCACGAGTTGGTCTATTCGCTCTACACCCCATTCAAGGCACATTATCAAGACAAGAACATCCTCACCTTCTTCCAAGCCGCAAAGGTGCTGGAGTTTGTCCTCAATATCCAAGAGGACAAGATCGGACAGGCCGTGGAGAATATGCAGGTTAACACCGGACTAATCGGACGCTGGCAGGTTCTGTCCGAAAACCCGCGCATCCTTTGCGACGTGGGACACAACTACGCCTGTCTGCAAAACTCTATGAGCAACATTTACGAGGAGCGTTCTTCCTACGACAGCAAAATCCACGTGGTGTTCGGTATGGTGAGCGACAAGGACATCGACCGCATCCTGCCGCTGCTACGCAAGGAGTTTGTCTATTACGTCTGCCGCGCCCACATTGAACGGGCTATGGACCAGGAGAAACTCGCCGCGAAGATGCGTGAACAGGGGTTATCTTGCGAGACCTATCCTTCTGTGGAAGAAGCGATTGCGGCGGCAAAAGAAGCGGCGAAAAAGGAGGATGTGATTTTCATCACCGGCAGTTGTTTCGTAGTCGGCGAGGCGTTATCGGCGAAATAGTCGGCGAATTTCACGAATTAGGCGGTCGGCGAATTTTACGAATTAAGCGAATAATATTCGTACGATGAAACGATGAAACAATGAAACGACGAATCGTAGGGGCGCATCGCATACGCCCCACAAACGACAACAACGAATCGATAAATAATGAAGATTGTAAGAAATACCGTTTTGTCCGTTTTATTTCTGTTCAACGCGATTATAACGTTCGGGCAATCTTCTTCGATTATTTATAGCGAAAGTGACGCAGAGTTGTTGCGAGATGCGAAAGTCTTCGGGCGTAAAAACCAAGTGCTGACCCTGGACAACTATCCGCAAGCGGCCGAAAAAATCGTGCAATACCTTGAGAACCAAGGCTATCCGTTTGCATCCGTACATCTTACCACCGAATGGGAAAACGACACCACCCCACTCTATCGAATGCAAATCGACCATGGTCGTTACACAAAAATCGACTCCATCGTGTTGAAAGGCAACCTAAAACTGAGTCAAAGCTACCTTTGGCCATATTTGGGACTGCGACGAAAAGCCCCTTATTCCGAGAAAACTATACAGGAGGTTGGAAAAAAGCTGGATGCCATCCCTTTCGCAACGGTCATCCAACCGGCAGGAGTTTCTTTTGAGGAAGACAAAACCCTGCTTTACGTTTTCTTAGACAAGCGGCAGGTCAACCGTTTTGACGGCTACATCGGATTCCAGCCCGTAAACGAACAGACAGGCAAGCTGGCCGTCACAGGCGAATTGTCGTTAGCCTTGCAGAACCTCTTCCACCTCGGGGAGCGGCTCTCCTTGGAATGGCGCAGCAGCGAAAGACACTCGCAGTATCTGAACCTTGATGCTACTTTCCCTTTCCTTTTCCGCACACGTTTTGGTATTGACGGGCATTTCCGCCTTGACAAGCAGGACACTACCTACCTGACCCTAAATTACCACATCGGCATCCCTTACCATTTCCGCCATGACAGCTACATCCGCCCCTACATCGACTTCACGCAGTCACAGCTACTGACCAATTCCAGCACTTTTTCGACTGCGGACACTTCTTGTATGGGGCACCGCAACATCCTATACGGATTGTCGCTACAAATCAGACAGGTGGACAATCCCTATCAGCCGAGGCTTGGTTTCGAGCTTTATGCGGACGCAGCTGCCGGGCGCAGAACCCTGATACCCAACCAGCACGATAACGAAATGGTGGCATCAGACCTCGACTTAGTGAAGACTTCCTATCGACTGATGGGCGGGATAACCGGCTATATCCCTATTTACAAACAACTTATCTTGATGCTTCGGACACAGGCTGGCAGTATGCTCACTGGACCGCACTACCGTAACGAAATGTTCAAGATCGGCGGGGAAGGCCAAATCAGAGGGTTCACGGAGAACGAACTGTACGCCAGCACATACCTGCTTTACACGGCGGAGCTTCGTTATCTTTTCGGCCGCAACTCCGACGTACACCTATTCTTCGATGGCGGCACATACGAGCAACAAGGATACTACAACTACCTGTTTGATACGCCGTTCGGATTCGGATTGGGTGTCAATGTCGGGGTGCGAAGCGGCGTTTTCTATTTCGAGTACGCTTTACCGAGACAAAGGAACAATCCCATCTCCCTCAAAACGGGGAAGATACATTTTGGGGTGAAAGTTTCGTTCTAAACAATCGGATTATTTTGCGGAAAATATGCGGAAAGGCGGAATATGCGGAAACGATAAAGCCTAATCACAGCAACTTAGGCAAAAAAGTAACACCGGGATGGTGGCGAAAAGGATGGAATCGACTCTGTCGAGGACACCGCCGTGACCAGGAATGATATTCCCGCTGTCCTTCACGCCAGCCTTGCGTTTGAACAACGATTCTATCAAATCGCCCATCAGTCCGAAGATTTCCACTAATAAGGCCATCACTATCCACTGCCAAAGGGCAAGTCCCGCAGACTGAAAATACGGAATATAAGAAAGCCCGACCGCCAGACCTGCCGTGAAAACGCAACTGCACAGGAATCCTTCCCATGTTTTGCCCGGTGAGATATTCGGTGCCAGCTTGTGTTTGCCGAACAACGACCCGAAAACGTATGCCGCTGTGTCTGCCATCCAAATCAGGATAAAGAAGGCCAGAACCAACATAGGTTGTTTCGGGATCCATACAAAAAACAACAAACTCAACGGTAGAAGAATCCAAAACAACGAAAGAAGCCCCATGCCGATATTCAAAATCGGATTCTCATGGCGATAAATCAGTTCAGGCAAGAAAATTCCAAGTATTGACAACACCAACATCGCGGATTCCCCGGGAGTAAAAAAGTGGGCATCCCCCACTATATCTGGCGAACTACTCAAAAAGGCATACATCTCTGATGCCAACAAGAAAGCCAATAACATATTGATGGCGGAAATATTGACGAATGGATAACATTCCTTAAGCTCCTGTGTACCATACATCTTATACAATTCCCATATCCCCACCAATGCGAAAAAGAAAGCTAACGGCACGGCCACCCACGGGGTAAAAACCGCAGCCACCATCAAGGCTACATAAACGATTCCGGAAGCAGTTCTGACAAACAGATTACGAGTTTTTGGGTTCATTTTTAGGGGGATTATCGTCCAAAAGCAACAGAATATATCGAGGGTTCTTTGTTGTGCGCACCTCTTTGCCGTTCGCTTTCGGCAACGGAGTCGGGGTGATGAACTCCATGCCGGCATCCTTGGCGAATTTGGCGTTCCGTTTCAGTGCCGTCTCAAAATCGGGGACTATGTCAACCATGCGGGAAATCACTATTACATCGAAAGCGAGATTCCGCATCGAGACAAAGCGCGAGATGGGTTGCGTGAAACCGATGCTGCCATTCCGCGCCACCAAGGCCGTGGACAACACATATACTGCATCTATCGGCATACTTGTTGTGATGGTATTGACATAGTTGACCTGCGCCTGCTCCAAATCACCACAAAGGTTATTATGGGTATTCAGCACCACATTGTACTGCTTGTCATCCACCAGCATCTTCAGAAATTTCAGTCGGTCCTCACGAGTATGACAGCGGAGAATCTTACCGCCGTTGGCCTGGAAATTCTGCCAAAACTCCACCTGTACATTATCTATGGGTGCAAAATATTGTAAAGACGGCTGCCCATCGGGCTTATGGTCGTGTGACACGGTGCTTTTCCTGATCACACCACGTATATATTCTTTATCTGTTATAAAATTTTCAATCTCGCTCATTGTTCTGGATTTGGTTCTTCAGTATGTGTAAGTTTTTCAGATTCAACGCCTTCTACAACAGAATTCTGTTTTTCCTCCTTGGCTTGGAACGGGCGGTCACCGAGGATATTCTGCACGTCTTCGGAGAAAATCACCTCACGTTCCAGCAACAGCTTGGCCAGCTGCTCTACCTTGGCATAGTTCTCCGTCAGAATCCCTTTTGCCCTGTTATAGGCGGTTTCAATCAACAAATGTACACGTTCGTCAATCTCCTGCGCGGTTTTCTCGCTATAAGGCTTTGTCATGGTGTATTCTTGCTGGCCCGTTGAGTCATAATAACTTACATTGCCGATTTTCTCATCAAGTCCATAATAGACAACCATCGCGTATGCTTGCTTGCTGACACGTTCCAAGTCGTTGAGAGCGCCTGTGGAGATTTTGCCGAAGAAAACGTCTTCAGCTGCACGACCGCCCAAAGTGGCCGTCATCTCATCGAAGAGTTGGTCGTAGGTGGTCAGCTGGCGTTCTTCGGGAAGGTACCAAGCCGCTCCTAACGCCTTGCCGCGGGGAACGATAGTCACTTTCATCAGCGGGGAGGCGTAACGGAGCATCCAGCTCACGCACGCATGGCCAGACTCGTGGTAGGCGATGGTTTTCTTCTCTTCGGGAGAAATGACATTGCCGCGCCGCTCCAAGCCGCCGACAATACGGTCAACCGCTGCAAGGAAATCCTCTTTCTCGATATACTGTTTGTTCTGGCGGGCAGCAACCAACGCAGCTTCGTTGCAGATATTGGCGATGTCGGCGCCCGAAAAGCCGGGAGTCTGTTTCGCGAAGAAGTCCAAATCCACATCGGGACCAAGTTTGAGGTTGCGCACATGTACGCCAAAAATACCGCGACGTTCGTTCAAGTTAGGCAGTTCCACTTGGATTTGGCGGTCGAAACGGCCTGCGCGCAGAAGCGCACGGTCGAGGATGTCAGCGCGGTTAGTGGCCGCCATAATGATGACACCAGCGTTGGTGCCGAAGCCGTCCATTTCCGTAAGCAGTTGGTTCAACGTGCTTTCCCGTTCATCATTGGCATTAGAAAAAGCTCCTTTTCCGCGAGCCCGCCCGATCGCGTCAATCTCATCAATGAATATGATGCAGGGGGCCTTCTCCTTGGCGGTGCGGAACAAGTCGCGAACACGAGACGCACCCACGCCCACGAACATCTCCACAAAATCGGAGCCTGACATCGAGAAGAACGGCACTTTCGCCTCACCGGCCACCGCCTTGGCCAACAGGGTCTTACCCGTTCCCGGAGGGCCGACCAAAAGCACACCTTTGGGGATTTTGCCGCCTAAGACGGTATATTTCTGCGGGTTCTTCAAGAAATCGACCACTTCCTCAATCTCAAACTTCGCGCCTTCCAAACCGGCCACATCTTTGAACGTCACCACCTGACCGGACTTCTCGTCAAACTCCTGCGCCCGCGACTTTCCGATGTTGAAGATATTGCCGGGGCCGCCAAATCCGTTGCCGCCGCGCATCGAGCGCATTGAGAAATAGTACAACAAGAAAATCAACAATACAGGCAGCATCCAGAAGATAATCTCAAATCCCCAGTTTTGGGAATTGTCCTGCTTCATCGGGAAATCGTACTCTTTGGCTATCTCATTGGCCATCAGCGTGCTGTCCTGTGCCAGACGTTCCTGCACATACTGATTCTTCATATCCCGCAAGTTCTCATTATACACCTGCAAATCTGTCACAACCAGATAATATTGGGGACCTGTCGTGTTATTTTTCACCTCCTCATACGCGGAGTTCTGCTCAAGAGCTTCCTTTTTCAAGAAAACATTGATATGGGAATTCTTCTTCACGAACTCAACGTGTTCAACATCACAGTTCTTCACCATCTGGTAGAATTCCATGTCGTTCACCTCACGCACCGGATCATCGGATGTGAAAAAATAGACCCCGATCAATCCAAGCGTGATTACAATATAAAACAGCGACCAATTGAACTTGCCGCCATCTTTTTTCCTGTCATTTCTGTTACCAAATGGATTTGGGAAGCCGTTCTTTCCGCTGTTATTGTTAGCGTTATTATTATTGTTTTTGTTATTGTCTGGCATTCTTTTCTATAATACGTGATAAAAAAAACGCTAATCTCTTCGAAGAAAAATTAGAACTTTTGGATATCTGCATCCCCCCAAAGGGATTCAATTTGGTAGTATTCCCGCGCCTCGGGCAAGAATATGTGTACCAAAATGTTGAAATAGTCCAAAAGCACCCACTCCTTGTTCTCAAGTCCCTCTACATGGATGGGGGTGATGTTGGCCACCTTCTTGGTCTGCTCTTGCACAAAATCACACAATGTGTCCACATGCGGCTTGGAGGTGCCGGTACAAACAATAAAATAGTCAAAATAGACGTGGTTGATTTTCTTGAGATTGAGGCAATGAATATCCACTCCTTGTTTCTCAAGCAATGCCTGAATTATCAACTCCTCAAGGTTTCCTTCAAACGGAACACCCTCATATTTTACTTTTCTTTTCGTAGCCATACTGTCATTTAAAAACGGTTGCAAAAATACGATTTTTTTTATATTTTTGCCGCCTTAAATTAAACTGAATTTAAACCTTAACATTTATGAGAAAATATTTTACCCTTTCGGTTTTATTTTTGTTGGTTACCAGTGTATTAGTCGCACAAAGTGGAAACAAGCCGCAACCATTCTCCTTTGGCAAAAAGGGAATCTCCCAAGCCATTGACGTGAACATCATGCCGAGCACAGACAACGAGATGTTAATTAAAGAAGATGCCGAACGAGAGGATAAAAGCCTTCCGCTCCGTGTCGGCATCGGGCACAATGTGTCAAAAACGCTTGACAACTCAGGCCGCAAAGATATATTGGATGACGGCAGCATGTTATGGCGCGCCGAATTTGTGTCGGAGAACGCCATCATGACTTACTTAGTCTTCGACAAATTCAACATCCCCGAAGAGGCGCAGCTCTTCATCTACAGTCCCGATCGGACTCAGGTTTTCGGTCCGTACACGAACGCTGACGTGCAGGAGGTGGGGAAATTGGTGACGGACGACATTATCGGCGACGATGTGGTCGTGGAATACTACGAACCGGCCAATGCTTCGTTCAAAGGGGAATTACGGATTGCCGCTGTGATGCATGTGTATCGGGATTTCCTGCATACACGTCCCAAGGATAAAGGGCCGCACGGAGAGGCTGACGGCACCTGCCACATTGACGTGGCATGTCCCGAGGCGCAACCATGGCATTATCCTGTCAACTCGGTCGTTTGCATCAGCATCACCGCTTACGTTCCCGCAGACGGTGGCTGGGGTGGCTACCTCTGTTCCGGTGCAATGGTTAACAACGTCAGGATGGACAAGACCCCCTACGTGCTTTCTGCCGAACATTGTGTGGCTGCCGACGACCAAACCCACAAATTCTATTTCAACTACCAACTCAACGAATGTAACGGAGCCAATGGTTTTGCCAACCGTGTAGCCAACGGCGGCAATATTATAGCCCGCTCCGGTGCCGCCGACACCCATAATAAATCCGATTTCTTATTGCTGAAGATAACAGGCAATTTGGGCGTTTCCTACCGTGACAGCATTGTTTTCGCGGGATGGGACAGAAGCGGCGCTGCATCCGTTGGCGCAGGCATCCATCACCCTGGCGGCGATTGGAAGAAGATCAGTTTCCCGAGTAGTGTGACCACCATCACTTCCGGCAACATGGCCCACAAATATTTCAAAGTTGCATGGCAGACTAACCCTAACAAAGGTGTCACCGAGCAAGGTTCCTCCGGCTCTCCTCTGTTCAACGCCGACCAACTGATTATCGGAACGTTGACCAGCGGATCAAGTTCATGCGACTATGTGTATGGCACCGACAACTACGGCAGGATGTACTACCATTGGAACAACAACAATGCTCCCAACGCCGCCAACAGACTCCAGCCGTGGCTCGACCCCGACAACACAGGGGCTGTCACCCTGCCCAGCATGAAATTCAACGGCACCATCCTCGGACTCCAACATCACGAAACATCAACGTTTGAGATATACCCGAACCCGAGCCAGGACGGTTGCATCACCATTCAGGGAGAATTCATTCCCGAAGAAGCCACCTGCCAAATCTACAATGTCCTCGGCCAACTGGTCAAGAGCATGGAGGTGACCACTGACGCAACTTTCTCATTGAACGTCAACGGTCTTGAAAACGGTGTCTATTTCGTTGACATCCTCGGTTCCGAACGCAACTACCGTTCCAAACTAATCATCGCCCGTTAACGGTGAAAAATCGTCTGCTTTCCACCGCTTACCTCCCGCCTGTGGAGTATTTCGCCTTCCTTCTCTCCGGCGAGGCACTCATTGACGGGGAGGAGCGGTACCAGAAACAGTCGTATCGCAACAGGGCCGTCATCATGAACGGCAACGGCGCGCTGAACCTCATCATCCCAACCGTTCATGACCAACGGATGGGTGTTGTGAAGGAGGTACGCATCGAATACGTCACCCCGTGGCAGCGGGCGCACTGGCGTTCCATTGAATCCGCCTACAACAACACGCCCTTCTACCTCTACTACAAGGATGCCTTGAAGCCCTTTTTCGAACAAAAATTCGATCTTCTCTTTGATTTCAACACGCAACTTACGCAGACCCTGCTGAAATTACTGCAGATTGACACGAACATAATGTTCACCCAAACTTTCTCCCCGTACGAAGATGACGACCTTCGCATGGATATTCATCCGAAAAAGGCGAAAAGAACAGACTATCGCTATCTTCTTAAAACTCCCTATTATCAGGTTTTTGAAGACAAGTTCGGGTTCCAGCCCAACCTTTCCGTCATCGACTTGCTTTTCAACGAAGGCCCTCATGCCGCCGCATATCTGCACCAGCTCGCCAAAACTTTTGTAACACTATGAACAACAAGCCGAAAGAATCCGCCTCTTTTTGGGATCGCTTGTTCATCCGCCTTAAAAACGGCGTGGACAAGTTTCTCTATTATGACAATCTTTTCGATGACAACGTATGGAACGTCCGTTTTTCCAAAGACAAGAAGGAAAAAATCAAGTACAAAATTGAAAAGAGCCAGTTCTCTCTCTCTCTGAAAACCAGCGATGATGTCTTCAAATACCTGTGGATGGCGCTGTTGCTGGTGTCGTTGGTGTGGATGCTGGTGCTGAGCCGCCACATCGGCATTTCCGACAGAGAAATAGCGCAGACTGAGTATTCAGAGCTGCTGTACAACCATTTCCACCACATTGGGGATGTTGATGCCTACAAGCAGCACCCTTACGCCCATACGCAGGCGCAAATCGTGGACCTGCTTGCGTTCTCATTCTGCAAGACGTTCCACATCCGAGACCCATACGCTTTCCGCCACATCCTCAGCACCATTTTCGGCTGGCTATTAGTGGCTTATCTATCTCTCATACTGCTACGCGCCTTCAATTGGAGGGCAGCTTTCTTCACGGCCTTCTTCTTGCTCATTTCCCCTCGATTCTTCGGCTATTCACTCAGCAACATTGTAGATGTGACGTTTGCCTGCTTCTTCATCTACAGCATCATGCAGATGTACTATTTCTCGCGGGAGCTACCGGTCATCCGCATCTCGCGACTCATCCGTATAGCGGTGGGCATTCTCCTGACCCTTTCCGTCCACAACGCAGGCTCATCCCTGCTACAATTGTTTCTGATATTCACCCTGCTGAACTTCCTACTCTATAATCCTATCAAAAAGGTTTTCACCAAAGAATACCTCTCCGCCTTAGGATGGGTCTCTCTGGTCATCGTTTGCATGTATGTGGGCATATATATCCTCCATTCAGCATGTACTTTCTTCTTGGAAACCTCATTCATCTTGCCCAACAAGGCGTTCGCTTCGCTGGTAACCAACATCCCCTACGACCAAAACCAGATTTTTGAAGGGCATCTCATCGGCCCTGACAACTTCCCAACCCGATATTTAGTTAAGTACCTGTATGTTACCACTCCGACCGTTGTGCTTATCAGCTTCCTGTTATTCTTTATCTTCTTTAAGAATGCCATCAAAAGTCTGAAGCCGTTCTCCATCTTCATATTTATTTACACGCTGCTCTTCTGCATAAACCAGGTGAAAACGCACTACATGAACCCCGACACCCTGTGGGCCATTCATTACTGCATCTATCCATTATTCATGCTTGTGGCGGCCAGCGGAGTGGAATGCACGCTACGGCAGATTCAGGACCGTTACACCAACATTGTCATATTAGGGTTGCTGGCGTTTCTCTCATTCATGCCCATCCGGCACATCATCCGCAACAGCCCATACACATCGCTCTATTTCAACGAAATATCCGGAGGCATCCACAACGCCTACTCCAAATACGCTTTGGACAGCAACTTCGAGGCCAACAAAGAGGCGAATATGTGGATTCAGAATTATATTTACCAGCACGACATTTACAGCCATTACGTCTCCCGGCCTGTGGTTGTGGCCACCAACGGGAACGCCGCCTGCGCCCTTTTCTACCAGAAAGACCCGCATTTCAACCTCGTTTTCAAAGGCTTCGACCGTTTGGACACCACGTGGGACTATTACGTGGCCTACTGCAACCAGATTCCGATCACCCAGCTGCGCAACGGAACTTGGCCGCCCGACACAGCCATGCACATTATGACGTTCGAGCAGAAGCCGATGGTCGCTTTCTACCGCAACGAAGCCCGGTTCCGCAAATGGGACCTTCAGGACAGCCTCGCGCGCGTCGCCGACTCGCTGCAAGCCATCTCCGACAGCCTAATGGAGGAGAATCTTAAAAGAGAATAATCAGGGTTAGTCTGTTTTTTCGTCCTATTTGAGACGTAAGACGTTTGACGTGAGACGTTTGACGTGAGACGTTGGATTAATCACTACTTGCTGCTTTCGCGGTAGCTCAAAATGGCACCGGTGTTGATGACCACAGCCATCACGGAGAGTACAATGGTTTCCGTTTGCACACTTGGGAAATCGCCGCCTTTCAGCACCACTTTTTTAATCACCTCCATGAAGAAGGACATGGGGTTGAAGTAGTTGATATGATGCGCCCAGTCGGGCATTCCCTCTGTGGGCGTGAACAGGCCGCTCAGCAGCACAAACACGATGAACAGGAACAGCACAATGAACATGGCCTGCAGCTGGTTCTCCGCCACGCTGGAAATGAAGAAACCCAGCCCTAACATCACTAACAGATAAATGGCGGTGATACCTAACAACATAGGGATGCTTCCCTGCACCGTGATGCCGAAAACAATTTTCATTATAAACAAACCCACATTGAACTCGACCATACCCAATATCCAGAAAGGAATCATTTTCCCTATCAGGAATTGCCAGCGTCGAATCGGGGTGACATTCACCTGCTCTATAGTTCCTATTTCCTTTTCTCTCACCAAGTTAAGAGCTGTAACATAGCAACCGATCAGTGTGACCAAAATCACCAGAATGCCGGGCACAATGAGGTTTTTGTAGTTCATCTGCTCATTGTACCAATAGACGTTCGACAGCTTGATTTCCGCATTTCTGGTTCCGAACTGATCAGGAACTTTGTTCATTTCAGCGAATTGGCGCATATAGTCGCCAATCACCTCCTGCACATAACCCGTTCCGATGCCGGCCTTCACCGTGTTGATGGCATTGGCCGTGGAACTGATCTGCGTCGGCTGGCCGGTGTATAAGTCGTGCTCGAAACGCGCCGGGATCTCAATCAGGATGTCGATTTTGTCGTGCCGCATCATCTCCTCCGCTTCAGACTGGCTTTGCAGCACGCCGTGAGGGATAAAATAGCCCGAAGAGTTAAACGTGTTGATAATATCCTTGGAAATAGACGACCGGTCATTGTCAATGAAAGCGATATCCAGCATCTTGATTTCGTAGTCGGCACAGAAGGGGAAAATCACGAACTGCACCAACGGCGCCACAACCAAAATACTGATTAACAGTGGATTGCGGAACACCTGCAAAAACTCTTTCTTTATTAGTATCAATATCGTCCTCATAATCAATTTCTTTTATCCAACTGTTTGATACTGAATGTAATGAAAACGACAGCCATCAGGAAAAGCACCAACATGTATCGCCAGATGTCCAAAAAGCCGGAACCTTTGATCATCACATCCTTGATGGCGAGAATGAACCATTTGGCAGGGAAAATGTTTGCCAACCACTGGAAGAACAACGGCATGCTGTTCAGCGGGAAAAGAAAGCCCGACAGCAACACCGTGGGAAGGAAAAGTCCCATCATCGTGATCATCATGGCATCCAACTGCGAGGTGCTGACAGAGGAAATCAACATTCCGAACGATGCAGCCGTCATCATGAAAATGACACAAAGGAACAACAGGAAGGGAACACTGCCGTTAATCGGCATCTTGAATACCAAAACACTGATAACCAATATGATAATGGTACTCAAAAAGGAAATTATCATATAGGGAATAACTTTCCCGATGATAATGTGGATTTTGCTGACAGGGGTAATTAGGAGCATCCGCATCGTGCCAGTCTCCTTTTCGCGAGCCAGCGTGATAGAGGTCATCAGCGCCGTCACCAAAATCATGATCAGCGTGATGATGCCCGGCACGAACATATAAACACTGTTCGAGGTCGGGTTGTACAGCATTTTGGTGTTGATGGTGAAATTCTGCGACATACCCGTCGTCGCATTGTAGTCGCTCTCAAAATCGTGGACCACGGCGCGGACGTAATTGTTCAGGATGGAGGCAACATTCAGGTCGGAAACATCGTTGATGACCTGCAGCGTGGCGGTATGTTCACGTGACAAGGACTCCTCGAAATGCGAGGGGATGACCAGTGCGAGTTTGATGTTCTTCAGTTTGAAGTCGCAGTCCGCCTCCTGCTCGCTGCCCGGATAAGAGACGATTTGGAAATAACCCGAGGCAGACAATTTCTTGCAGAGCTGTTTGGACTGTGAATCGTTCGCCTGGTCCAGCACGGATATTTTCGCGTTGCGGATTTCTGAGCTGATTGTGAAACCGAAGAGCAGCACCAACGCGATTGGCATGGCCAACACCAGAAAGAGCGTAATTTTATCCCGGAAAATATGGATAAACTCCTTTTTCAATATCATCCGTAACTCTTTCATAATCAACGGTTCACAAATTTCACAAACACTTCGTCAACGCTGCTTACCCCCATCTGCTCCTTCAGTTCACTGGGAGTGCCAATCAGTTTCATTTGACCGTCCGACATGATGGAGATGCGGTTGCAATACTCCGCCTCATCCATATAATGGGTGGTAACCAAGATGGTAACTCCTTGGGAAGCAGTCTGATAAATAAGTTTCCAGAACTCGCGGCGCACGATAGGATCCACGCCGCTGGTCGGTTCGTCCAAGAACACAATGTCCGGATGATGGAGGATGGCCGTGGCGAACGCCAGCTTCTGTTTCCAGCCGAGCGGGATGGAAGCGACCAACGTACTGGCCTGCCGTTCCATGTCAAGGCTGCGGAGACTTTCGTAGATCCTGTCCTTGAGCTCTTTGCGCGGGATTTTGTAGATAGTGCCGAACAGCTGCATATTCTCGAAGACCGTCAGGTCGTTGTAAAGGGAGAAGCGCTGGCTCATGTAGCCGATATGTTTCTTGATGAGTTTCGACTGGGTGAGGATGTCATAACCCGCGATGGTGGCCGTGCCGGACGTAGGCAGCAGCAGCCCGCTCATCATCTTGATGGCCGTGGTCTTCCCCGCCCCGTTAGCACCCAAAAAGCCGAAAATCTCACCGCGCTTCACCTGGAAGCTGATGTGATCCACGGCAGTGAACGTTCCGAACTGCTTGGTAAGCTGGTCTGCTACAATACTATACGTCATCCTTGACGGTCAAAAAAACAATCGGCAAAAGTACACAAATTATGAATATGTACAGACAACCGAAATTCCTCCCCGTAGAGACGTTTCCTGAAACGTCCCAACACCTCAGGAAAACATAACATTTCAGGGAAAAGATAAAGTATCCTTTTCTGAACGAAATGAATATTTTTCATGAATCGTCAAGTGCATTCACTTTTTTTGTATTTTTGCCGCCTAATTTTGAAGCAATGGAATACGCCACGTTAGAACAGAAGGTCATCTCGATCATCGACCAGATCCGCCCCTACTTAGTGCAGGACGGCGGCGACATCGAATTTGTGGAACTCACCCCCGAAAATGTCGTGAAAGTGCGTCTGCAAGGCGCGTGCGGCACCTGCCCCCACGCCAAGATGACCCTCAAGAACGGCGTGGAACAGACGATCAAACACTACCTCCCCGAAATCGACCACGTCGAAGACATCGTCCTCGGA
This sequence comes from uncultured Bacteroidales bacterium, assembly GCA_946407715.1. The sequence continues at coordinate 32,451 of CAMJPH010000022.1, forward strand.
TTCTAATTATAGACTTAAGACTTAAGACTTTTTAAAAAGAAAGATATTCCTTGAGCAGCCTCGGAGAGGCAAAACGCACGAAGTGCAATTAACCCCATACAAGCGAAGCGCAGTGTGGGGAAACACAAACGAAAAGAAACAAATAAACGAAACATGGGCCTCAAATGCGGCATAGTAGGACTGACGAACTCGGGTAAGACCACGATGTTCAACTGCATCTCCAACACGAAGGCGGAGGTGACGGATTTCGCGTATAGTACGAACAAGTCCAATATCGGCGTGTGTCAGGTGCCCGACGAACGTCTGACCCACATCGACTCGTTCATCCATGCCGACAAGCTGGTCTATGCCAACTTAGACATCGTCGATATCCCCGGTTTGGCGAAGGGTGCGAGCACCGGTGCCGGCATCGGCAACAGCTTCTTGGCGGACGTGCGCCTTTGCGACGCGCTCATCCACGTGCTCCGTTGCTTCGACAACCCTGCCCTCCCCCACGAGGAAGGTTCCGTGGATCCGGTGAGAGACATCGAGATTGTCGATTTCGAGCTGCAATGCAAGG
>CAMJPH010000023.1 GCA_946407715.1 uncultured Bacteroidales bacterium
AGGGCAAACGGGTCGTGTTTTGCGACGACTCCATTGTGCGCGGCACGCAGTTGCGCGATAACGTGAAAAAGATGTACGAGTATGGTGCCAAGGAGGTTCACATCCGTATCAGCTGTCCGCCGTTGCTCTACGGTTGCGAGTTTCTTAATTTTTCGGCCTCCAAGACGGAGATGGAACTCATAACCCGCCGGGTTATTGAAGAGTTGGAAGGCGACAGTCACAAGAACCTGCACCGCTACATGGACAGCACCACATCTGAATATGCCAATATGGTGGAAATCATCCGCAAGCATCTGGGTGTCGATACCTTGAAATTCAACACGTTGGATACTATTACAAAAGCGATAGGATTGCCCAAGGAACGCATCTGTACGCATTGTTTCGATGGATCGTCATTTGGACTCTAAATTCTTGTAGAGACGTTTCAGGAAAAGAGACGTTTCAGGAAACGTCTCTACAGCAGCAAAATCAGAATAAAACTGGATTATGGCAACAGAAAACTACCTCCTGCTCGGACAAAAGAAACGAATGATTGAAGGCCTTCGGGAGAAGGGCATCACAGACGAGAACGTGCTTGCTGCTTTCGACAAGATGGAGCGGCATCTTTTTATAGAGTCGTTGCTTTGGCCTCGTGCTTATGAGGATGAGGCCTTGAAATTGGCCACCGACCAGACCATCTCGAAGCCATCCACGGTGGCGTTCCAGTCGCAGCTGTTGGAGGTCAGCAAAGGGATGAAGGTTCTGGAAATCGGCACGGGTTCGGGGTTTCAGGCGGCTATTTTGTATGCCATGGGGGCAAGGGTTTTCACGGTGGAGCGGCAGATCACACTGTTCAACCGCACCAGGCCGTTGCTGAGCAAGCTTGCGCCGACTGTCGTCACTCGCTATGGCGACGGGTTCAAGGGATTCCCGCAGTTCGCCCCATACGATCGTGTGATAGTGACTTGCGGGGCGCCGAATATACCACAAGCCCTTTTGGATCAATTAGTTGTAGGTGGAATTATGGTAATTCCCGTTGGGGAGGAGTCACAAGTCATGAAACGAATCGTGAAAATCAGCGATTCGGAATACGATGAGGAGGATTTCGGGGATTTCGTGTTTGTCCCGATGCTGAAGGAAAATGTCAGGAGATGAGCGGATATTAATAAGTTAGCTCGTAAGTCCCATATTCTTTAAAACGTATCGTTTTAATGTATCTGTAGTCTCCGCCTGCGTTTATGGTGGCTATACCGTAGTCGAAATAGTCTTCGCCATGCAGCAGTGAACAGACGTAATCTGCGTCAATTTTTTTGATCTGTTCATCACAGTATTGCCTTGCTTTCATGTCAGCCTCTGCTAATGACTTGCCCTCAAACGAGACTGTTTTGTTGTAGTCCACGTGGGTTTCAAAATAGGATTGCAGGTCTTCCCATTCAGAACCCTGTATGGTCCCGTATTGGTACCCCACGCAACCGATGGAATAATCGATAGTGAAAGTCTCGTGACGGCAGCTTCCCAGAATCAAGGTAGCGCATGCTATAGCGAAAAGGATGATTTTTTTCATAATCAGAGAATTTTAAAATAACTGGCAAAAATAATTGTTTTTTACAGTATTTTTTTTTATTTTCAAAGATGTAATCAACATCTTTTTGTTACTTTTGCACCCAAAAAAACGAAAGGATGAAAATTACAGGATTTGTTTTTGCAGCGGGATTGGGTACGCGGCTCTATCCCCTTACGGCCGAGAGGCCGAAAGCGTTGGTCAAATATCAAGGAAAATCCCTGTTGGACAATGCTTTAGACAAAATGATGGCTTGTGGTGTCGATGATGTCATTGTCAATGTGCATCATTTTCCGGACATGATTATGGAGGCTGTCGCCCGGCATTCTCTTGCTCGGAGAATCCATATTTCCGATGAGCGGGCATATCTACGGGACACTGCCGGCGGGTTGAAATTTGCTGAACCCTTTTGGCAGGAAAGTGACTTGCTTTTGTGTTACAATGTTGATATATTGTCCGATATCGATCTGTCCAAGTTGATTGACTATCACATCTGTCATCATGCGGATGCCACATTGGCGGTTCGTAACAGACAGACGCAGAGATATTTTCTGTTCGGAGGTGAAGGGCGTGCGTTGTGCGGATGGGAGAACGTTCAGACAGGTGAAAAGATTGTGGCAAAAGAGTTGGGGGATCATATACGATTAGCCTTCAGTGGGATACATGTTGTAAATACCGATTTCGCCCGCAGAATACCGTCCGTGGAAAAAAACTCGGTCACCCGTTTCTATCTTGATGAAGCTTCCGGACACAGGATTCTCGGCTATATTCACGATGAGGACACGTGGCAAGATGTGGGGAAATTTCAGGAGTTCCATAAATTCCTGTCATAGGACACGTTAAGATGTCCGACAAAATGTTATATTCTTTTTTTTCAAAAAATCAATAGTCGAAAAAAAATTTTTTGAACTTTTTTTTTGTTAATTTTGCGCGTTGAAAAAATAGCAGAGAATGTTCCGCTAATACATTCATAGTAAGTATGATAAACTAAAATGAAATTTTAGAAACTGCAAATGGAGAAAGAACTACCCTCATATACAACGGTTTGGAGCCAATGTCTGGAAATCATCAGGGACACGGTGTCACCTGAGGTGTATTCCACTATCTTTGAGCCGATAAATGCTGTGTCGTTGGAAAAAAAACAACTCACATTGGAGTTGCCGAGTTTGTGGTATAAGGAGATTTTGGAAGAACAGTATGTGGATTTGCTCCGCACTGCCATACGAAAGTTATTAGGTAATGATGCTAAGTTGCGATATAAGGTTTTGATGGAGCGTGGAAAGACACCTGAGGAGAATTCCACCGTCACCATTCCGTCCACATCGCGTAAAGCAGTGAAGAACCCGCTGATGATGCCTCCGTTGGATGTCAACAGCATGGATCGCAAGGACATTCCCGGCCCTTTTGTGGTGCCCGGGATCAAGAAGCAGCGCATTCCGTCGAACCTTTCTGAATCGCTGACATTTGACAACTATGTGGTGGGTGACTGCAACCGTTTGGCATGTGCAGCTGGCATGTCAATTGCCAAAGCGCCTGGGCAAACGCCATTCAACCCGCTGTTCATATACTCCGATGTTGGTTTGGGAAAAACGCATCTGGTCAATGCCATCGGCATCCAGACTAAAATCAATTTCCCCGACAAAATTGTAATCTATGTCAGTGCGGACACATTCTATCAGCAGTATATGGAAGCAGTGAAAAGTGAAAATCTTAACGATTTCTACTGGTTCTATCAGGCTGTCGATATGCTCATCATTGATGACATCCAGTTTATTTCCGGCAACAAAACGAAAACACAGGAGGCTTTTTTCCAGATTTTCAATCATCTGCACCAGATGAAGAAGCAGATTATCATGACCTCTGACAAGTCCCCGGTTGATATCACCGGTTTTGAGCCGCGTCTGCTGAACCGTTTCAAATGGGGATTGGCCACCGACCTGCAGGCACCCGATTTGGAAACCCGTACCGCCATCATAACCAAGAAGTTGGAGAACAACGGCATTGAGTTTTCCAAGGAAGTGATTGATTATTTGGCACTGCGCATAACCGCCAACACACGCGAACTGGAGGGTGCTATGATTGCTATCCTTGCACAGGCCTCCCTCAATCACCGTGACATTACACTCGACCTCGCTCGCGAAATGGTGGACAAATATGTGAAATCAACTGCCAAGGAGATTTCCATCGAGTACATCCAGAAGATTGTGTGTGACTACTTTGGTATCTCTGTGGAGGCCATTAACGCCAAGACCCGTAAGCGCGAAATCGTACAGGTACGGCAGATAAGCATGTTTTTCGCAAAGAAATACACGCATCTGCCGCTTTCAGTCATCGGCGCCTACTGCGGCAACAAAGATCACGCAACGGTCCTCCACGCTTGCCGCACGATCCGTAATCTCAGCGAGACAGACAAAAAGATGAAACAGTATATCTCGGATATTGACAAAAAGATGAAAATCGGAAATATTTAACAACGTAATGAAATAATCTATATATTTGCAGCGGATTTTTTAAAATAGGTAAAATGAAAAAACATTGGGTGAAAAGAGATCTTCCTGACGAGGCGGTGGTCACGCAACTATGTGAGCATCTGCATCTTGAGCGACCGCTTGCCACTTTGTTGGCACAGCGCGGTATCTCAACTGTGCAGGATGCATGTGATTTTTTTGAACCCAAGATTGAAAAATTGCACGACCCTTTCTTGATGAAAGACATGAACACTGCCGTGGAACGTTTGTCCAAGGCCATTATCCATGATGAGAAAATCATGGTTTATGGCGACTATGACGTGGACGGAACTTCCGCTGTCGCTCTGCTCTACTCTTTCTTGTGCAAAATCCACGGATCCGATGCCCACGAGTACGTCAAATACTATATCCCTGACCGCTATACGGAGGGCTACGGCATCACTGAAAAAGGTATTCAGTATTGCCGTGACAACGGTGTCAACTTGTTGATTTCCCTTGACTGCGGCATCAAGGCGAATGATATGGTGGATCTTGCAAACCAATACGGTATTGATGTCATCATCACCGACCACCATTTGGAAGGTGAAACCTTGCCCAATGCCGTTGCCATTCTTGACCCCAAGCGCAAGGACTGCACCTATCCGTACAAGGAACTGTCTGGTTGCGGCGTTGGATTCAAGTTAGTGCAAGGCTATTGTCAGCGAAACGGGCTCCCCGATGAACTTTGGCTGGAACGTATGGATTTGGTTGCTGTCAGTATTGCCTGCGATATTGTAGCCATCACAGGCGAGAACCGCATCCTCGCCTATTTCGGGCTTGAGATGATTAACAAGATCCCGCGCATGGGCATCCGCTCCATCCTCGACCAAGCGGGAATAAAAATGAGAACATATCCTCCTTTCAGCGAGGATACAATATTTACGAGGGTCATTTCCATATCGGATTTGGTGTTTTATGTCGGCCCCCGCATCAATGCCGCCGGCAGAATCAAGAGCGCAAAGGAGTCCGTCCGCCTGTTTATTGTGGAAGATGAAGACAAGTCCATGGAAATCAGCACTCGTATCAACAAGCAGAACAACGAGCGCAAGCAGAAGGACAAGAACGCCACGGAAGAGGCGATGGACATGATTCGGAACTCGCATGAGTTTGAGAACCGTAAGAGCATCGTCATATACAACCCGCAGTGGGAGAAAGGCATTATCGGCATCGTGGCCTCCCGATTGGTGGAGGAGTTCTATAAACCGACCATCGTTCTGATGAGTTCTGACGACGGGTTGATTACAGGTTCCGCCCGTTCCGTGAAGGAATTCAATATCTACGACGGCATCGATTCCTGCGCCGACCTGTTAGAACATTTCGGCGGGCATAAGTACGCAGCCGGTTTGACTATGAAACAGGAAAACCTGGAGGAGTTTTCCCAGCGGTTCGAGGAGTATGTAAAGGAAAATTTGGATGAGAAGGCTTACGAACCCGAAATCACCGTGGATATGATGCTGAATCTTTCGGAAATCACTCCGCAGTTCCTGAAAAACCTGAAAAAGTTCGCGCCGTTCGGACCCGGCAACATGGAACCCGTTTTTGAAACGGATGGCGTTGTGGACGAAGGGAATGCCCGTATAGTTGGAGACAAGCACTTGAAGTGCAGGATATTAAGTCCTTACGAACGGGGAAACTCGATAGATAGCATCGCATTCAACCAGAAAGCACTTCTTCCTGTCGTCAGTGATTCAAAACCTTTCAACGTACTATATCACGTGGAGGAGAATCGTTGGAACAACACGGTGACCACACAGCTGAATATCAAGGACATTGAACCGGCGGACAACAGTCTGCGGAGTAGGGTGGCGGATGCGCAGGATGATTATGCTTACCGTACCAGCAACGACAAGAAAGATTCCCGTTTGGCATAACACTGCCGTATTATCGTCTTGGTATCATGAAAATTGCCGTTAACACACGTCTGCTGTTGAAAGACAGGTTGGAGGGTATCGGGCAGTTTACGTATGAAACATTGCGTAGGATTACAAAATTGCATCCCGAACATCAGTTTTTTTTTCTGTTTGACCGGAAATGTGATGAGTCTTTCCTTTTCAGTGATAACGTGACGCCTGTTGTCGCCCATCCGCAGGCTCGGCATCCTTATTTGTGGTATCTCTTTTTTGAATATGGTATTCCATTAGAAATCAGAAAGATAAAAGCAGATTTGTTTTTGTCCACAGATGGTTGGATTCCGACCAAGTTGGATATTCCCATAGTGAATGTCATACACGATCTTAACTTTCTGCACCATCCGGAGTTTGTGCCGCCTGTTGTGCGTCGCTACTACGACCGTTTTTTTCCGAAGTTCGCCCGGAACGCCACACGTTTGGCAACAGTTTCCGAATACAGCCGTCAGGATATTATTCGTTCGTTCGGGATTTCCTCTGACAAGGTTGATGTCGTTTTTTCTGGAAATAATCCGGCATACAGGCCTCTTCCGGAAGAACAGCAGGGCGAGGTCAGGCGAAAATACACGGGAGGGAGTGCTTATTTCCTCTTTGTAGGGCTTATCCACAAACGCAAAAATCTGGACAATATTTTCAGGGCGTTTGATATTTTTAAGGACAGAGGTTCAGATTCCACGAAGTTAGTGGTGGTGGGTGACAAAAAATGGTGGGCTGGAGAAATTGAGGATACGTATTTGAAGATGTCTCATCGCGATGATGTGCTTCTCCTTGGCCGCCAACCGTTGGATGTTGTCTGTGAGCTGACAGCCAGTGCCATCGCTATGGTTTACACATCTCTTTTTGAAGGTTTTGGACTACCCATTGTGGATTCATTCAACGCGCATGTTCCTATCCTCACATCCAATGTCACGGCCATGCCGGAGATTGCGGGCGATGCCGCCATTCTGGTGGATCCGAACAGCCCCGAACAGTTGGCCGAGGCTATGTGCAACCTGCATCAGGATAAAGACTTACGAAGCTCGTTGATAGAAAAGGAAATTGTCAGGAAAGGACTTTTCACCTGGGATCGTACAGCGGATTTGCTGTGGAATACGATAGAGAAAGTTTTGCCGTAATCCCTGTTTTACGAACAAAAAAAAGCAGGGCTGAACCCTGCTTTTTTCTATTTATTAATATTGGTCGCTGATTAAAATTTGCTTTCGTTTTCAATCAGTTGCATGTTTTTCTTGTTGTATTTAAGAATCAGTGCAGATTCGATGAGCATACAGATAACCATGATTACGATGGCGACGACCACCATTGTGCTGTGGTTAGCTTTAACGTAGAGGGCTCCTTCACGGAAGAACGTGCAGAACAGGATGTAATTCATGAGCCACACGCTGCACAGCAGGAATCCCCACCAAATGGACATATAGATGTTGGAGTTGTCCACTGTGTTTTCGTTTCTTTCGGTGGCACCGATGTTTTCAAGGGCGTAGTCGGTTTCATTCCACACTTCTTTGAAGAAAGAGAGCGGTTTTATGAGGTTGTAGAAAGGGACGAACCAGGCCACGTAAGACATCCAAGGTTTCATGCCGCTTTTCATCCATGGTGCGATGGCGTGCAGATTCTTGTTGTTTTTCGAACCCCAGACAGCGAAAAGGAACGTTTTGAGAAGGAAAGCGACAATGGCCAGAGCGGCGATAACCCAGAATTTCTTCTTGGCGGCGGCGTTGTCGGCATTCAGATTCTCCCAGTTTTGAAGAGCCGGGGTGTATTCTTTTTCAAGCTCGGCCACACTGTTCCAATGTTCCTCTTGAAGTTTTTTCTTGTCGGCTAATGTCTGCTTGGTGACTTCGATGCTTTCGGCAAGGGCTTTTCTCTCATCTTTGTTGGCGGGAGCTTTTTGCTGCAGCGTGTCCAATTTGTACTGGTAGTAAGCCACTTCAGCGCTGTCTTGCCGCAAAGGGTGTTGTGCTGTGGCATACGCTTCGTACAAATCGTTGTAGTGTTTGCGCTCTTGGATGACCGCTCTGTTGGTCTTGTCGAATTTCATCAAAAAGAGCATAGAGATGATGAAAAGAACAAGCACCACCACGTTGCAGAGCAGAATAAGTTTGCCCAAAGAAGTGTTATTTGTCAATTTTTTCATACTAAAAATTATTTTATATTACTAATTTTCAAAGATTTAGGAAATCAATTTGCTACAAATTAAGCGTAGCAAAAGTAATAAAAAAATCCATACCTTTATATCATGACGAAAAAAAACAAATCACCAACTGTGTCTGGGCTGATTATCAGTTAAAAAACATGTATTTTTCGGATAAGTTCGTGGGCATTGGTTAATCTGACATGCAGGATGTAGGTGCCGGCGGGGAAGTGGCGAACATCCAATTTGGCGGTCTGTAGAGACGTTCCAGGAAACGTCTCTACAAGGCGGCCTTGTATGTCGTAGAGAGAGATGTTGTCGATTTTCGTCCCGTCAGACAGTTCCACCGTGAGGAAATCTTGTACTGGGTTAGGATAGATATTCACCCTTTTGTCGTATTCGGGAATACCCACAGATTTGGATAATTGCACATTCTGTACTGTTTTTTCACCATCGGCGACTGTTGTGGCGATGGTTTTCGGGAGGTAGCCCTCGGCCGAATATGTTACGTCATACTGTCCGGCCTTGATGGGGCGATGGTAGTCGCCGTAGGGTAGGGTGGTCTCCACATAAGAATGGTCGAGGTCGTGGTTTTCGATATAGACCAGCGCTTGCAGCGGTTCGCCCGTCAGCGAGTCGGTGACGGTGCCGTGGATGCCGTTGCCCGCTTCGGTGACGAGGTTCAGGAAGGAGCGGTACACATTTTCCCAATAGTATGACAACAGGTTGGATGATAAAACTTTGTCTTCACAAACTTCAATAGTGACGTGGCGAGTGCCGAGGTAAAAGTTGTGGTAGTCTTGCATCGATCCTGTGATGATGTACCAGTCACCGCCTTCCGTAACGCCGTTGTTTTCCTCGGTCATGTAGTTGGAGGAGTATTGGTGGCAAGTATCGGCGAAATTGTGACCGATATATTCCCACCAGTCGGTGTCGGCGTGGCTACGTTGTGATGACATCCAGCTGTCCCATGGGTAGTTGAAGACTTCCGCCCCTCCGTGTAAGTTGGCCGCGAGTGTGAAATTGTGCGCTTCCATGAACTGCATCATCGCATCAACTTCGGGTTCGTATTGCGAACGGGTGACTGGCAGACTGACTTCAGGAAAGACACGGTTTAAGTCCTCCAAGTTATAGTTGTAACGGATGGATATTGGCCAGTTGTTAATCTGGTTGTCGGAAGCGTAATATGTTCCGTCAGGGTTGTGCAACGGGCAAATCCAGATATCAACATTATTGACCAATTCTGTGATATATGTATTTGTGTTGTAATTGGTTAGTAACATGTCAATAAGTCTGAGCATCATGTAATAGCCCACCACTTCATCGCCGTGGATAGTTGAGGTGTAGAAAATGGACGGTTTGCCCTCGTTGTCGTTGAGGTTGTTGCTGATATGGGCGCAGAGAATGCTGTGGTTGTTGGGAGTGACGGCCAAAATCGTGTCTATCTTGCAGAGTTGCGGATAGCGTGTCTGGAATGTGTCCATCATGGCGAGATAGGTGCTGTAGGTCGGATACCGATTCCAGCTCGCAGTCATTTCTCCGTAGCTCTGTGCCATTCTCACATTGGCGCGAGTTGGCATATAGGTCGTATAAGGGATTTGTTTCGACAGGAAGTTTTCAAATTCCTTGTACGACAGACTGATGCGTGTGTTGAAAGTGTTGTCGGCATTGCGCCTCACGCGGTCAATGGAGAATTCCCGCGACAGCTCCTGCAGCGTTGTTGCGTCCACCACGGTTTCCACGTATGTGGCGGGGTATGTCAATTGGTTGTTTTGTGCCGTGGCCGAGACGGCGATGATTGCGGCGATGATGGTGATGATGACTGTTCTCATTTTTTTTGTTTCTTTTAGTGATGCCCACACTGTAGCTACCGCCTTGTGTGGGGTTACTGCATTTTGCGCGTTTTGCTTCTTTGTGATGCCCCACACTGTGCTTCGCTTGTGTGGGGTTATTAGCGCTTCTTACATTTTCGTCTATGTTTACCCCACACTGCGCTTCGCTTGTATGGGGTTATTAGCGCTTCGCGCGTCTTGCCTCTTCGAGGCTGCTTAAGGACTTGTTTTTATTATATTTGGGGGTTTTCTATACATAATTCAACAATTGGAAAGGTATTGTTTGAGGTCGGCGGCTTTTTTGGGGCCGATGACGGCGGCGAGTTCGGGTTCGGAGGCGGCGGTGATTTTCGCTACCGTCTTGAATTCTCTCAGCAGTTTGGTCTTGAGGATTTTGCCGATGCCGGGTGCATCGTCCAACACAGACGCTATGCTCGTTTTGGCACGGCGTTTGCGGTGGTGCGTGATGCCGAAGCGGTGAACTTCGTCGCGGACGTGCTGCAGCAGCTTCTGTGCCTCGGAACGTTTGTCGATATAGACGGGCAGGTCGTCGCCAACTTTGTAGATGTCTTCCAACCGTTTGGCGATGCCCACCATCATGAGACGGTCTTCGATGTGGAGGGCTTGGATGGCGTTCCAGGCGGCGTGAAGCTGCCCTTTACCGCCGTCGATGACCACAAGGTCGGGCAGTGGCTTTTCCTCCTCCAACAGTCGGTGGTAGCGACGGTAGATGACCTCCTCCATGGAGGCGAAGTCATCGGCACCGACCACGGTCTTGATGTTGAAGTGGCGGTATTCGCTTTTAGCGGGTTTTCCGTCAATGAAGCAGCTCATGGCAGCCACAGGTTCCTCACCCTGCGTGTTGGAGTTGTCGAAACATTCGATGCGGCGCGGCAGCGTCTTCATCCCTAACGCCTCTTGCAATGCTAATAGCACGCGCTGGTTGCGCCGGTCGGGATCCACCAAATCCTGACGCTTCTTTTTCTCAAGCATGTAGAAGTGGGCGTTATGGACGGCCAGCTCCACCAACTTGTGCTTGTCGCCACGTTGTGGAACTTGAAGATTCCACCCTTCAGGGATGAGAACAGGCATGAAAGGAACTAACAGACTGGGTGACAGACCGCCTAACCGTTCTTGGATTTCTAAAATGCCGGTCCAGAGCGCATCCTCCCGTGTGGAGTCCAATCGGTTGTCGATTTCTAAAGTTTGTGCCTGCACGATGGCGCCGTCAATGACACGTAAAAAGCTAATGTAAAAACAGTCGTCGTCCTCATCCATGCCGAAAACGTCCATATTGGTAAGGGAAGGGTTCACGACTACGGATTTCCCGATGAAATTCTCCAAAGCCTCGATTTTGCGCTTGACTTCTCCTGCTTGCTCGAACTTCCATTCATCGGCGTATCGCATCATCTCTGTTTTCAACTGCCGCATCACCTCTTTTCGGTTTCCCTTGATGATTTGCATCGCTTTTTCAATATTCTCTTGGTATTCCTCTTGTGTGATGAGGTCGCAGCAGGGGGCGGCGCACTTCTTGATCTGGTACTGCATGCACGGTCGTTCGTTTTTCCGTAGTATTTTGCAGTTGCGAATCGGAAACATCTCTTTGATGAGGTCAAGCAATATATTCATCTGTTTCACAGAAGAATAGGGGCCGAACAGATGCATGGTGGCCGCATCGGGACGGCGTGTGGGGAACACCCGCGCAAACGGCTCTTTCGTGACGGCAATCCATGGGTAGGTCTTATCGTCTTTCAGCATGATATTGTACTTGGGCTTGAATTGCTTGATCATGCTGTTCTCAAGCAGCAAAGCGTCCCATTCGCTGTCCACCACAACTGTCTGGATGTCGCGGATTTTCGTCACTAACATCCGCACTTTGGCGGATTCGTGGTCTTTGTTGAAGTAAGAGGAGACCCGCCGCTTCAGCCGTTTTGCTTTCCCGACGTAAATCACTGTGCCTTTGTCATCGTAAAAGCGATAAACTCCTGGCTTTTCCGGCAAGGATTTCAGAATCAGTTTTATATGTTCGGCTATATGGTTCATTGTTTCATCATGTCATCGTCTTTCTTCGTTTCATTGGGGTCGCGAGGAACGGGCATCACGAAAAGGTCTTCGGGCTTCCGGGGTCTATAAGCGTCCAACCATCTGAATCCTTGTAATTTGCGGTCTTTTTCAGTCATTTGCTCATCGGGATTTATTTGTCCGTTCGGAGCATCAAAATAGCGAATCTGTTGTATCTGGTTGCTGTCTAAATAGATGCGCATTTCGCTGGTGATGGAGGTGTTGATACCGATGAGCGAGCTGTCCTCTTCTTGAACATAATAGATGCATTCGGCGTTCCCAACGATATCAACACGTTGTAACTCCTTGTCTTTCAGGAATCCCTTTATGTTCAATCCTTTGATCTGGTTGAATTCCGAATCTTCAAATAAACCTCCCACAATGAACCCGGACTTGCATAATTCCACAGTGGAATGTATGGAATCCAGTATGATAAAGCGCACCGTGTCACCGGAGAGTTGGTAGTTGTCGGACCAAAACACGGGATTGTAGTACATCATCATGATGGAGTCGTTGACATTATAACTCATAGAGTCACAGGCTCCTTGAATGTTTTTATGTTGGAATTTGGTGTGGAAATAGGCTCGTAGCAGTGTGGGGTTGGAGGCGGTGTCGAAATCGACTTTCAGGGTGTCGCTGTGCAGAAACAGGGTGTCCTTGTTGTCATCGACAAAGATGACGAGGTTGCTGTCGGTGGCAATTGAGGTGCCTCCTTTTTCGTAATGCTCAAGATAGTTGCCTTGGAGGATGAAGTTGTTGGCGGTGTCAATAACTTTGGCATTGTTCCATGCCTTTCCAAAACGCAGTTTTTTGTCGTAATACAGACTGTCGGCAGACAGAATCTGGTTCTCTCCCGTCAGTAGGACGTTCCCGTACAGGACGGAGATCTCGGTGTTGGTGTTGTAGAAACCGTGTTCGGTGTAAATCGTGTTTTCGTCGCTGACGAGGTAGGTGGGGGAAATGAAATAGGCGGTTTTCCGGGCGACGTTGTATTGAAGTGAATCGCAGTTCATGACGTAGCTACTGCTGTGCAGTTGGACGTTTTGGTGGAGGTAGGCGTCGTCCGTTGAGGTAAAGTATTTTCCGATGTCGCTGGTCAGGGTGTCCTCGTCGCTGAAGATGCGTGCTCCGGTAGTGTAGGAGCCGCAGTCGGTGTTGAGGTCGTAGAACAGACTGTCTGTCAGCAGGTAGGAATTTCCGTTTTCCAGGCGGACTCTTTCGGCGATGGCGGCTTGGCGGATGTTGCCGTCGTAGTAGGCGCGCCGCCCGTACAGTACAACGGAGTCGCTGACGATGATGCGCACAGGGTTGCCAAAAGCGATGATGTAGTTTTCCGCGTCGTACAGGTAGGCACTGTCGCAATAGCCGACCACGTTGTCTTGGGCGAATTTCACGTTCCCGATGAGTCGGTTCGCGCCGTTGAGGATCTCTTCGTCATAGTAGCCCATGTCCGCACGATAAAGAATCTTGCGGTTTTTCTGACCGTGCAGGTTACAGACGCACAGCAGGATGGCTGTGGCAATGACGAAAATCCGTTTCATTTTATTGTAACAGTGTGGAATCAGTTTTGTCGCTGACGATGCGGTCTTCTTTGAAGATCGTTTCGCGGTAAATGTCGCCCGAAGGAGTATAATAGACTTCAGAACCGTCTTTTTTGTTGTTCTTGTAGTGGGTGGTTCTCTCCTTGAGTCCGTTTTTGTCGTAGAAAGTAACCTCGCCATTTCCGTCCTTGAACTGACCTTCGCCCACCAGTACACCCCGTTCGTCGTAGTAGTTCCAAGGTCCGTCGAACAGGTCGTTATGGAAACCGCCTTCAATCTTGATGCTGCCATCGAGGTGGTAGGCTTTGTGAGGACCGTTTTTTATGCCGTGGACGTATGTGTATTCCTGGCTTTTGCAGCCATTGGCCGTGTACATCACCTCCAACCCCTCGATGGAATCGTTTTCATAGACGCAGTAAGTGTCGAGCAGTCCGTTTTTGAAATAGCGGCGGAATTCGCCGTTGCGTTTGCCGTTTTTCATCTCCACCTCTATTTCCACGGTGTTTGGGCGGCGATAGAAATAGATGGTTTTGCCATGCTCTTTTTTTCCTCGGTATTGGATGACGGATTGCTTGTTCCCGTCTGGGTAATAGGTGGTTTCGGTGTGCGAGCAGCCGGGGCAAAGCAACGCGATAATAGCAACAACCAATATATTATTCAGTCTGGTCATAATTTCCGATTTTGGGGCGCAAATGTACATAAAATACGAATACACACAGACAGATGAATTTGATGCTGTAGAGACGTTTCATGAAACGTCTCTACAATTTCAGAGGAAAGATACTTTTTTAAACAAAAGTAGAGACACAACACATTGCGTCTCTACAAGAATGTCGGGGTGAGAAGACTCGAACTTCCGGCCTCTACGTCCCGAACGTAGCGCGCTACCAACTGCGCCACACCCCGTCCGATTTGCGGCTGCAAAAATACACTTTTTTTGAAATAAAAGCGCATTCGGGATTTTTTTATTACGGACACCCGCACCATTTTACTCAAATACGCCTTAACAGACTGATTCAAGCACAATTATAGTCTGTCTTTGGATGGGTTAAAACGCTTTCGGGTTGTTAGGGGCGGACAGGGTGAAAGTTTCCTCGCCAGTGAGTTTCAGCACATATACGCCTTTCTTGTGCGCATACTTGACAGCACCCGTGTCGTAGTTGATAGCGGCCACGGCCACGAGCAGCTTCTTGTCCGCGAACTCCTTGTAATATTCCTTGCAGTGTTCCATTTGTCCGAGAAAGTAGTCGATGTCGCGTTTGCCGCAGCGAGTCTTCACCTCCACGATGACGGCTACTGATGTGTCACACAGCGCGACATCAATCTCCATCACATCCTGTCCGTCCTCCTTGGCCTTGTGGATGCCTTCGTAAATGCGGTCGATTTCGATGCCTTCCTTTTTGAATAGCTTGAACGCCGCCGACTTGCACAGAGCCTCTATCAGGCGACCCCACTCGGTGGTGAACACATTTTTCATCTCCTTGATGGCTTTATTGTTTTCCCTGCTGATTCTTTCCATCCTTGCTTCTCGTTCAGCTTCACGTTCAGCTTGTTCCGCTTTCCACTTCGCATCTCGTTCAGCTTGCTCCGCTTTCCACTTTGCGTCGCGTTCTGCTTGTTCTTTGTAATAGCGTTCAGCACTTTCTTGCATGCGGCGGCCGTTCTCTCTGACTGATTCCAGCAATGCCCCGAAATCAGGGTATTGCGGTGTTAATACTGTTGAATTTTCCATTTGTATTTGTCTTTAGGTTAATAAAAATTTTACGTTGCAAAAATACATTTTTTTCAATTTGACGAATAACAAAAAAATTATTTTCAAAAAGAAGGACTTGGCATAGTATGTTGAAAATGCAAACCTAAAAATAATCAAATCTACTGTAACAATCCCCCGCATTATTCGTTATAAAGAAAAATTATTTCAAAAATGATGAAACAGATACTCAAATTAAGCATACTGCTGTTGTTGTTTGTCCCTTGGCAAAAGGTTGCGGGACAAGGTGACATTATCATGGGAACTACTTCATTTGTGGGCGACATTGATGACCAGCCAAGAAACTTTTACGACCCCGGTGGCACGGGTTATTTTGCCCAAGGTTTGCGTGACACTATCACGTTGCGTACAAACATTTCGAACACACAACTTTATGTTTTATTTGAAGAATTTGCTATGGGTGATGGCGACACGTTATGGCTCTTCGATGGCGACGCGTCTCAATGTGACATTAGCCACATGATAGGGGAATATAATTTGGTTAATTCTCCGAGTGAACAACTTTCCACGGGCAGAGTCATGACATTCGTGTTCCACTCTGATTCAGTGGACATTCCTGGTTTGCAGAACGGATGGATGGCACAAGTGTATGCGTATGACCCTGTTTCACAACATATTAATTATGGTGAATATACTACGCTATTAACTTGTAACGCCATGTTTTATGATGCTGGCGGTCCAAACGGTTATATCAATGACAATGGCACTCCTGCAAATAATTTCACGGAGTTCACCTCTCCTATAGGTACGCATGTGAAGTGTGAATTTACGCAATTTTCCGTCGGTGGTGTGCTGAAAATATATGACGGACAATATAATGACCCAAACAAACGGTTAATTGGACAATTTTGCACGTCCACATTGGATGCTTCCACTGGAAATAAACCGCCCACACTGTTTTCTTCTGGTAATACGCTTTCTTTTTCCTATGTTAGCGGTTCAGGGGATGCAAGTAAGGCCGGGTGGACTGCCGTGATTTCCTGTGTGCCGGAACTGTTTGAAAGTGAGGACGGAAATCCTTGTCCTTCGGTGACGAACATACCGGGTGGCCTTTATGCAGACGCTCCTAACCCGAAGGTGATAGAGTTTGATTGTTCCAAGCCCGTGGTTTTACTTCAAGCCAACGTGATTGCTACAGGTCAATACACCAGCGATTATAAGGTGGAACAGATTCCGTATAATGAGAATAATATGCTTTTTGCATACAATGAAGGTAATAGTGTAGGCGCCAGTTCGGATGACAGTTGGCTGTCTGGTGTGCAGTTACCGTTTACATTTATCTTTTTCGGTAAACCTTATACAACTGTTTATCCAGGTACAAACGGACTGATTTCCATGACACCACAATCCGGTTATTGCACCTATGCGTATTCTGCGCCCTCCACAACACCACCTTATTCCTCTATCCCGTATGTCTATAAGAATTGTGTGTATGGGGTATATGAAGATATTGACTGTCGTTATTATACCAACAAAAATGATGGACTTGGTAATGGTGCTGTCAGGGTAGGGGTGTTAGGTCAATATCCGTGTAGAGCTTTCGTATTCAATTATTTGAATGTTGGTCTCTATGGTTTAACAAGCACCAGTACGGGAAGCCAATATAACAATTACAACACTTATCAGATGGTGCTTTATGAAGGTACTAACATTATTGATGTTTATGTGAAACATCGTAAATGTTGTGCCACCACAAATGGGAGTAACGAAGGTGTCATAGGATTGCATAACAACACATCATCCCAAATACTGCTTGCCCCTGGTCGTGGCATGACGGGGTGGAACGCGGACAACGAAGCGTGGCGGTTCACCCCGATTACCCCATTGGACGAGAACGGGAGTTTGACGTGGTACATCAATTCGGTGGCGGACACGAACATCATCAGCTACGATGCCCATGCAAAGAATCGCATCATTACGGTGAGTCCTTCAGATACTACTGTGTATATTTCTGAATATAGATACACTAATGCTGTTGGCGACTTGCTCGTCCTATACGACACCACCATCATCAATGTGAACATCCCGAAAATCTCCTTGGCGAGCAGCAATGGTAATGTTCCGGTGTGCCCTGGCGATTCTGTTTTCCTTACTATGGATTACGATGCAACATTGGGAGTTCTCCCGATTCATTATGAGTGGAGCACGGGGGATACTTTGGCTATTGATACAGTTGCCTCATCTCAAACAAGAACCTATTCCCTTACCGTGACTTTTGACAATGGTTGTACCCAACATGACACCGTGCAGGTGAAAGTCACTGATTTGGAGATGCCCACCATCACAGGTGTGGGAGGCATCATGGAAAGGGATTCCATTTGCATCGGGGATTCCTATACGCTAAACGCCACGCACCCGACCTCCAACACATTCCGGTGGAGTACAGGCCAATCCTCTCCTTCCATCACGCTAACGCCGCAGGTGACTAAAGAGTATGTCGTTTCGGCCACGATGGAGGGTAACTGTATAGTCACAGACACGTTCACGGTGGTGGTGATGCCGCTGCCAAAGCCCGCTTTCATCGCTTCTCCGACAGAAATCTTTGTGGAAAACGGGATCGGCACAGTGCAATGTACAAACATTTCCAGCGAAAATTATCCTCACTTGGTGTGGAATTTCGGAGATCCCTATTCCAATGTCAACATTATTCAGGACATCAATGACCCCACGCACGACTACACTCGCTCCGGGTTCTACACTATCTCGATGACGGCTGTAGATTCATTTGGATGTGTGGATTCCGTGAAGGCACGGGTTTCTGTCTCGGTACCCTATTTCTTCTACATTCCCAGTGCCTTTACGCCTGATGGGGATGGTGTAAACGAGACGTTCGCCCCGCGAGGCGAAGGTGTCGATCCTGACCACTATTCCATGCAGATTTTCGACCGCTTCGGCATGTTGATGTTCTCCACGAAAAATCCATACGACTACTGGGACGGTCGTAACAAACACGGACAGATGTGCCCTGAAGGGGTGTATGTCTATAAAATCCTGCTCTATAACCTCAACGAGGAGGACAAGGAATACACCGGCACGGTGACGCTGGTGAGATAACTGGCTGTTGGCTATTAGCTTTTGGCATAGAGACAAATCAACTGTCAACAGCTAATAGCCAAAGTTTTATTGTTCCGCTTTTTTAAGGTCGCGGACGCGCAGGTTCATCCATTTGGGTTCGATGCCTGCATTGTAATAGGTTTCGTCAATTTGTATGTGGGAGTCAGCGAAGACCTGTTCTGAAATGAACTGGTCGATGAACTTGAATTCATCGTTGTAGAGGATGGCCACTTGATGCCCGAGTCCGGGATAGCGGCGGATATGATAGCTGTATCCGTTTTTCTTGAACTGTTTTGCGATGGCATCGGAACCGAAAAAGCCGATGTTGGCCATCTGGGTCTTCTTGTAATTCACTAAACGATCTTTCGTGCCGTGGCAGAATAAGGTGGGGGCGGGAGCATTGTTTTTGTATTTCGGTTTTCCATGCGTGGAGAATATTGCCCCAGCGTAGGATATGACCCCGGCCAGACGGAAATCAGCAGGCAAAATGCTGCTGTTCAGGTAGCCGTTGCATATCGCATAGTCGGCCTGCAGGGCGGTAATGGCACCCGCGCTACTGCCCATCACGAGGATGTTCTTGGGATTGATTTTGTATTCTTTCGTGTCCGTCAGGTTCTTCAGGGTGTAATCCAGTGCTGAGATAAGGTCTTCGGCAGCCATGTAGATGGCCGCCTCAAACTTCTTCAAGGCAATCAGCGCCGAGTAGTTCGACTGGCCGCGCATCCCAAGCCGGTAGTCAATGGCAATGACCACGTAGCCTTTGTCCGTATAGTATTTCTTAACTTTCTGCACCTGATTGTCATCGCGTTTCCCGCCGACAAAGCCGCCTCCGAAAACGAAAAACAAGCAGGCCTGCCGCTCATTCTGCACTTTGGGGACGTAAACGTCGAGATATAGTTTCGAGGTGTCTTTCTCTGCGTAAAGATAAGTTTCCTTTTTTTGCGCAAAAAGGTTGGAGATGCTGAATATCAGCAGAAACAGTGTCAGAGTTTTTTTTGTCATTGATGAATAGTGAATAGTGATTAGTGAATGGTGAATGGTGATTAGTGAATTGTACATTTTGTTAAGGATTTGCATCTCAGTATCAGTAGTGGAATCATGATGGCGAAGAAATCCACGCCTGCCCGTCGGTCGAACATACATTCCACAAGACAGTTCAGAAACATCAGCAGGAATAGCGTGAGCAGGAAAATGTCCCGGTGCTTGACGGCCAGTCCTAACACGGCATAGAAGAAGAACAGCACGATGATTATGCCAGGGATACCGTTGGTGAGGAGGGAGGAGAGGAATTGGTTGTGTGCGTTATACCGGTGGTTTTTGTATTCCCAGTGGCCATTTTCGTGATATTTCTGCATGATTTTTTCGTCTCCATCGCCAGTGCCCACTCCCCAAGGGAGATTTTCCAGGGCGCTGTCCCATGCCGCCTGCCAAATAATCAGCCGAGGGTCTGTCTCCCTGCCATTTTTGCTCTCAAAGGTGAGTGCTTTTTTCGTGAAACGGTTGTCGGGGGCGGTGACGATGAACAGGGCGCAGGAGGCAAGCACGAGAAACACAACAAATGCCATAGCTTTCCATCGGGATGGATTGTTGTAAATGGCGTAGCCGCCCCATATTATGTGCATAAAAAGGAAGATGAGAATGCCAGAACGGGAGTATAGGCAAAAAATGCTGATTGTCAGAAAAATGGCAACCGCATATAGTAGAATTTTCCATTTCTTATAAATGCATCGGCTGTTTTCGGTCAGATAATAGAAGATGAGGAAATAAACAAAAGTGGCATAGAGAGCCACGTAAGCGTGGTGCCAGCCGAAGCAGAACATATTACTATACATGTATTCAATCAGACCGGTTTCGATAGCATTGCATATACCCCGAATGAAAAAGAACATGAGCAGCATGATTTCACCTGATGAAAAGAGGATAAGCAGTGTGCTGATGTGACGCCTTGACCATAGTTTGGCAGAGGTGGTGAGGAAAAGAAGCGGGGCGAAAAGAAACCAGAGACTGCCTTCGAATATGCTCCATGCGATAGGTTTGTTGGTGGAATTCGGAAGTCCTAAAATGGGAATCAAGAAGATTCCGAGCAAGAAAAGCCCGTAGGGAATGCCGTCGTTTTGTTTGAAATTTTCCCATTTTTCGCGCCAGTTCCAGTGGCATACCCACAACACAATCAAAGCGGCTCCGATTGGCCACATGTGAAAAACAGTAAATGGGAGCAACAACATCATGGGCATCATCAAGGCATAGCTGATGTTGAAATAGACATCAGGTGTGCGCAGCGATTGCCAATATGTGGAGAGTTTATTCATGGTTCAGCAGGTCGGGGCGACGTTCTTGGGTTCGGGTGAGTTGTTGGTTGTATCGCCATTCCTCAATCAGCTTGTGGTTGCCCGACAGGAGTACATCCGGTACGCGATGGCCCCGAAAGTCGGTGGGGCGGGTATAGACGGGGGCGGAAAGCAGGTTGTCTTGGAAGGAGTCGGAAAGGGCGGAGGCACCGTCGCTGATGACACCGGGAATCACTCGGGCGATGGCATCGGCAATGACCATGGCCGCCAGTTCACCGCCGGAAAGCACGTAGTCGCCGATGCTGAGGTCTTCGGTGATGTACAGCTCCCGCACGCGTTCGTCAACGCCCTTATAGTGTCCGCAAAGCAGGATGATGTTGTGGAGCATCGACATTTCGTTTGCCTTTTGCTGGTTGAAGGTGATGCCGTCGGGAGCCATCAGGAAAATGCCGTCATACTCCCGTTCGCTCTGTAATTTTTCTATGCAGCGGGCAATAGGCTCGACCATCATCACCATACCTGCGCCCCCGCCAAAGGGGTAGTCATCAGCGCGGTGATGCTTGTCAAAAGTGTAGTCTCGGATGTCGTGGGTGTAAAGTTCAATGTACTGGTTTTGGACAGCCCGTTTCAGAATAGAGCTTCCAAAAACACCGGGAAACATCTCCGGAAAAAGGGTCAGTATGTCAATTCTCATCATTATAGTTTCTCTATCATCATAATGCCGTCGCGGAAAGGCAGCAGAAGGTTGCGCACGCGCTCGTCTTCCTGCACCCTGTCGTTGAAAGCTAATATGGCTTGGGTGTCTTTGTCGTTATGTTGAATTTCATGTATCACTTTGCTGTTCCACAAGGTATTGTCAATCAACAGGAAACCGTTTTTTCGAACGTGCGGAAAAACCATCTCGTAATACTCCTGATAGTCGGTCTTCTCTGCGTCAATAAACACTAAATCCCATTGTTCATTGAGAGAGGGAACGATATTTTTGGCGTCTCCGATGTGGAGGATGATTTGCTGGTTGTAAGGACTTTTTGCAAGGAAAGTGCGGATGCGGTCCTCATATTCCTCATTGATTTCAATGGTGTGCAGGATGCCGTCAGGAGTCAGTCCCGTAGATAGACACAAAGCAGAATAACCGGTAAATGTACCGATTTCCAAGATTCGTTTTGGTCGAATCATATTGGATATTAGGGAGAGGAATTGTCCCTGAAGCTGTCCGGATGCCATTCTCGGGTTGATGGTTTGCAGATGGGTTTGCCGGTTCAGCCGATAGAGCAGATTCGTCTCCTCGGTGGTGTGTGCCTCGCAATAGGCCTCTATTTCGGGTGAAATGAGTTCAAAGGTGGACATTCAGGACAGTTCGGAAATGGTTTTGCTGATTTCTTCCTCCGTTTTGGTCAGCTTGTCTTTGCAGATTTTCATCAGCTCGGTGGCGCGTTTCATCTTCTCGGCCAGCTCGTCCACGCTGATGCTGTCATTCTCCAGCTGATCGACAATCTCTTTCAATTCCTCGAAAGCGGCGGTGTAGGTTGGTTCGTTGCTCATAGGGGTTATTTTTTTTTAGAGACGCAAAATTTTGCGTCTCTACAGGGTGTCTATACGTTAATATTGTAATCCTAACCGTACTCCTGCAAAGTGATAGAGCAAGTTTTTTGATTTGTTGGTGGAATATGCGGAAAAGTCCGGTTCATCGGGTCCCAGAACAGTGTATCGTATGTCAGTATATTGGTTTTTGTAGCAGGCGGCGAGGAGCAGTGAGATTTTTTCGTTGAGATGGATGCGCATGCCAATGCCGGCCTCTCCCATAGGACCCATTTTTGTACCGTGAACTACTCGGTCCATTTTTTCCGGCATGGAGGAGACGTACCATTTGAAGCTGTAGCCCATGTTGGCATAAAACAAAGGCACGAATTTGGTTTTGGTGAAATTCACGGTGATATTCAGGTAGATGGGGATGAAGGCCGTGTGCTTCCAAAAGTCAAAACCTGCGCCCAAACCCAATTGGAAATAGGGGTTGAATTGGTACCCCAACAGTTGGTTGACGGAAATGTCAAAGTTTTTGTTTTGGACGGTTTGTTGTTCCAGTACGATTTGCCCAAGTCCTGTCGCATAGCCCACGGAAGTCATGTAGATGAATTTTTTTTCGGGGGTGGGGCGGCGGTGCTGTGCATACATTGAGCAGCAAAGGAGCATCGCGGTGAGGAAAATGAGTGTTTTTTTCATGATATGGGGTATTGGTTATTTCTGACTGGATTTAAGCAGTTCGCGTGCGGTGGTGACAGCCGCCTCGGTGCGATTCTCGCCGCTCATCATGATGGCAAGCATCTGTTCGCGTTCCTGCATGTCAAGTGTTTTGATATGAGTATAGGTCTGGTTTTCAATGACTTGTTTGTAAACCAGATAGTGCTGTTGTCCACGTGCGGCAATTTGCGGAAGATGGGTGATTGCGATAACTTGGTGATTGTCTGCTAATTGTTGCATCATTTGTCCCACTTTGGATGCGGTTTCACCAGAAATGCCGGTGTCTATCTCGTCGAAGATGATAGTGGGAAGGTACATGGAGTCCGTGATGATGGATTTGAGGCACAGCATGATACGCGACATTTCACCGCCGGATGCGATTTTGGACATGTCTGCGGGGGCGATGCCGGCGTTGGCGGAGAAGAGGAAAGTTGCTACATCGGAGCCGCTTTCGCGCAGCGCGTCAGTGTCTTGCACGTCAACGCAGAAACGGCTTTCGGTCATGCCGAGTTTCCTCAGACGCTCTTCCATGGCACTCACTAATGCGGGAACGGCCTCTTTTCGGGATGCAGTCACTTTTTTTGCTAATTTCCGGACCGTATTTTCCAATCGGGAAGTCTCTTTTTCCGTTTCAGCTAATTGTCCTCGGTCGTCAGAATACGAGGCCACTTCGTTGCGCAGGGATTCCAATAGCACTAACAGTTCCTCATTGTCCCGCACGTGATGTTTGTTTTGTAGCGAGAATAGCAGATCCAATCGTTCGTTCAGTTGCTCTAACAGTTCAGGATTGATTTCTATTTGGTCGCTTTTCTTGGAAATTTCATAGGAGAGATCTTGGGTTTCAGCGAGGAGGTTGTCAACACGTTGGCGGAAGTACTGATAGTCGTTGCCGAGGTTTTCCAGTGCGTGGCATTCGTTCTGCACTGTTTTGAGCATATATAATATATTGTCGCCGTCCTGTTCGGAAAGTAGCATGGCGGCATTGTAAAGATGAGACTTGATACTCTCGGCGTGTGTCAGCTCCTTGATTCGTTGTTCGATAAGCGCTTGCTCGTCCGGTTGGATGGCAGCTTTCTCCAATTCGCCGATAGTGAACGTGTTATAGTCGTACTTTAATGCAGCCTGCTCGCATTTTTGTTTTAGCGCATCTAATTCGTTTTTCTTTGTTCGCCATTGGTGTAAAGCTTGTTGGTACAAGCTCACTAACTCTTGGTTTTTGGCGAACTGGTCGATCAGTTGCAGTCGGAATCCGGCATTTTGCAACATCAGCGTTTGGTGCTGGGAATGGATGTCCACTAAAAAGGAGGCGATGGCTTTTAGGGTGGTAAGGTTCACCGGTGTGTCGTTAATAAAAGCGCGGGATTTACCGTGCTCGTTGATTTCGCGGCGGATGAGGGTGTCATCCTGATAGTCGAGGTCGAATTGGCTGAACCAAGATTGGAGGCCGAGGTTGCGGATGTCGAAGGCGGCTTCCACGATGCATTTCCGTGATTTGTCGAAAAGCACGTCGGTGTCGGCACGGTTGCCTAAAATCAATGATAAAGCACCCATAAGGATGGACTTCCCTGCGCCTGTTTCACCTGTGATGGCCGTCAGCCCTTCGTGAAACGGGATTTTCAGAGATTTAATAATCGCATAATTCTCTATCTGCAAGGATGTAAGCATCGCTACGGTTTGGATGAAGAGTTGGATGCGGAGTTGATGGCATCGTAAGAGGAAGAATTGGTGGGGTCGATTTGCTTCATGATGTTGACGACCTGGGTCTTCTCCGATGGCATGCCTTCCTTGAAAATATTGATGATCTCGTCTTTTTTGGTGTTCAGGATAATGCGGACAACGGCGAGGTTGGATTTCTGTGCGTTGACCTGTTGCAGCAGTTTCAGGCTTTCAAGAATGACGGCGCGACCTGCATCGGGAGTCTCGTACATCACGTCCAGTCCCAAACGGTGATATTGGTAATAAAAGTCATGAAGTTTACTGTATGTTCCGTTGTTGAAGTTTTCGGCAATCCAATAGCGGTTGTTCTGCCCGCTTTCAGCCACGCTCCAACCTACGTCTTTCGCGTTCAAGTTGGCGGTGTTTTGGCATTTGGAGAAATAAGCGGCGCCGCCGTTTGGGGAGAACGAGTCTAATTCTACAGCGATGAAGAGGTTCAGGTAGAAAGCGATGATGGAGGTGAGTTCCGATAGCGTGGAGTTCTCGTCATACTCTAAGGGATCTCCGTCCGCATAACGGAATTTTATCTTTTTGTCCTGAAAACTCATCAAGGTGGTTTTGTAGCTGGCTTTATAGACAGGGCGTTGCAGGACCAACGTCATCGTGCCTTCGTATTCGTCGCCGGACGCTTTGGTGAGGTTGATGGTCATGGAACATTCGATGCGTTCGTTTTGTTTCAGGTTGTATTGGCACCATTTCCGATCGTGTACAAAGGTGTACAGTTTTTGGCGCATTTCGTTGAACCGCTGTTGGTTACCCGAGCTTGAAATCTGGGTGGTGTTGATGGAGAGCGCGCATTGGAAGTCTTGAGCCTTCAATGCGCTGGTGGCGAAGGCCAAAATGAGAAATAGTCCGAATAAACGTTTCATAGTTGTGGGTTATTGGTGAATATATTTTTGGGCTGTTTGAAGAATTTCTGTTGCAATTTCTTGTTTGCTTTTCAGTTCGCTGACGAACTCTTGGCCGTCTCTCGCGAGAATGGTGACCTGATTGGTGGCAGTGCGGAAACCGGCGCCTTTTGTTCGCAGGGAATTGAGAACGATGAGGTCGGCATTTTTATTATGCAGTTTTTTTCTGGCGTTTTCGATTTCGTTTTCCGTTTCCAATGCAAAACCGACCAGCAACTGGTTGTCGCGCTTTATTTTCCCGACAGAAGCGAGAATGTCCTTTGTCTTGACTAATTCGAGGGTGAGCTGCGTGTTTTCTTTCTTGATTTTTTCGGAAGCCACCTGTGCGGGCGTGAAGTCGGCAACGGCGGCGGACATGATGATGATGTCCTGATTCTCCACGAGGCTCATGCATTGCTGGTACATTTCCTCTGCCGTTTTCACATCGTAGCGGGTGATGTTCCGGTGGCGAGCGTTGCAATTTGACGGGCCTGTTACAAGGGCGACTTTCGCGCCTTTGCGGGCGGCGGCTTCGGCGAGGCAGAAACCCATGAGACCGGAGGAATGGTTTCCGATAAACCGCACAGGGTCAATGGGTTCGTAGGTCGGGCCGGCGGTAATCATCACGTTTTTGCCTTGAAGGGAAAGGTCATCCTCCAGGCTTTCGTCCACGGCTTCAAAAATCTCTTCCGGCTCCTGCATGCGTCCGCTTCCGGTAGTGCCGCAGGCAAGAAAGCCTTCGTTCGGAGTGAGGATGAGGCAGCCGCGTTCCCGCAAGATGCCGATGTTCTGTTGCACTGCCGGGTTCTCGTACATGTTGGTGTTCATGGCCGGGGCGATGAACACGTTTTTTTTGACGGCTAAGAAGAGGGTAGAGAGGGTGTCGTCCGCAATTCCGTGCGCGAATTTGGCGATGATGTTGGCGGTGGCGGGAGCCACAACGAGCGCGTCCGCCCATTCCGCCATGCTGATGTGTTCGACCTCCATTGTGCGGTTAGTATCGAACATATCGGTGTATAACCTGTTCTCCGACAGGGTCTCTATTGTCAACGGGGTGACAAATTGCAGGGCGTTCCGTGTGGCGGTGACGCGGACTTCGTAGCCGTTCTTTTTGAACAGCCGAATAAGCGTCAGGGTCTTGTAGGCCGCGATGCCGCCGGAAATGCCGATGACAATGTGTTTGCCCATGGATGATTTTTACTCGTTGGAGTCTTTGAAGTAAATTTGGTCGTTTTCAAACTCGTGAATAGCCAACTGTGTGGGTTTGGGGATCTGTTCGTAGAGCTTGGACAGTTCGATTTGCTCACGATTCTCATAGACCTCCTCGCTGGAGCGGTCTTGCGCGGCGGAAAGATGCGAGTTTTCTTGGAACTCCTGTTTCAGCTCAGCAGCAATTTGGTCGGCACGTTTCGACATAATCACGATGCTTTTGTAGAAGTTGCCCGTCTGCTTGTCGTATTTGCGGATGTCTTTCGTTTTGGCAAAAAGGTCGATTTTCAATTTTTTGTACTCTAAAGCTTTCATTATATGACTAATTTGTTGATTTTTTTGCGTATTTTTCTAATTGCTTGGTTACGTCTTGTGCGATTTTTTCCGTTTCCTTGATATATTTTGAATCAGGGAAGTTGACAATCATTTTCTCACACGCATCTAAACAGGCCTTGAAGCGTTCCTGTTTTTTCCGTTCTGTGCTTCGTTTGGCATATTCGTAGTTGTTCAAAACCAGAAAATAGACTGCTTCAGGCATCAAGGGGGAGTAGGAATACTTGTTGAAGAAATTTTTAGCGGAGATTTGGCAGGCTTCGTAGTGGTCGGTGTTATAGTAGAGTTTCAATACTTCAAGGTCTTTACGGGCGAGTTTGAGACGCAGGTCATCCAGCATCACATTGCATTCTTCGATGTGCTTGTTTTCAGGATAGGCTTGGAGATATGCGTTGATTTGTTCGATTGCGTAGTGGGTGTTGGTCTGGTCAAGGTAGTATTCAGGGCTGGTTTTGTAAACGGCTGAGATACAGTAGTAGAAAGCGTCTTCGGCGCGGTCGGAGTTTGGGTAGCGGCGCACGTAGTCGCGGAAATGGAATGCGGCCATGTTGTAGTCACCGTTCATGTAGTACGAGTGAGCGAAGAGGAAGAGGATGGTGTCGGCACGGGGAGTGCCTAACGACAGCGGGTAGAGTTCCTCAAAGAGTCCGGCGGCGGACAGCCATTGACGGTTGTTGTAGTATTTCAAGGCGCGGGCGTAGTATTGGTCAAAACTCTCGAAAGTCACCCGCTTGGATGTGCGGCTGACGGTTTTCTTCTTCTTCGCTGGCTTGGCGGTGGTTTGTTGAGGTTGCGTTTCGGGCTTGATGGAGTCCGTATGTGTTTGTGTTTCGGGTACAACAGTGTCAACTGCACTGCGAAAGTCCGCCGCGCATACGTCCACCGCGAAGGCTAACAATATGACTAATAGTATATTACAAGTCTTCTTTGCCATAGTAAAAAAACCGTGCAAATATAGTATTTTTTTTGGAATACTGCTGCATGGCAACCGCACCAAAATTCCACTACGACCTAGACATAAACCAATGATTTTAGCTGTTGGCTGTTGGCTGTCGGCTTTGTGCCAAAATATCCCGCAGACTCTGCCCACGACCTTTCATATTCGGACGGAGCGGGACGAATCTCACTGGGATCAATTGCATATATTGTTTTTGTGGACATTTGAAGCCTCAGCTCAGTTTTTGGCGATACCGGCGGCTCAACTTTCAGTTGGTCTCTGGCGTTGACAACTCGGATGGGAATTTGCTCGTTTTGTGGTAGTTGGCGGTTTGTTTTGGATTCCAATCCAATCCCTTCAATTCTCTTCCGTCCACGACACTGTTCTCCGCAAACGCATACGCACTGTTCCACGGGAACTTCCCCGCTAACGGGTCCACGCTCCAGAACCGCCCGATGCGGGTGTCGCGCATTCGGTACTCGAAGGCGTGCAGAGCCCCATCTCCAAGCACCTCATTATCAGTCTCCTGCCCGTTGAAGGAGTACCGGTACCCCCCGTATAGGAACGGAGGTGCTGAAGCGGGTATGTGGCGGTGCGGATCATGGCGCGAAGATAGGAGATCACCGTTCCACCACCTTCCAGCTCTCAATCCGGCGCGTCTCGGAGGAGAAGTTCACCCCGATTTTGTAGAGCTTGCGCGGGTCGTGGGCGAAGGGCAAGGCGTACTCCCTTTTCTCGATCTGCGCCAACGCCTCCTCGACGGATTTGTCCAACTTGAACTCGAAAAGGTAGATGTAGTCGGCGGTCTGCACCACCATGTCCATACGGCCGTCGGAAGTGTGCCGCTCAGTCTCCGTGTAGAAGCCCACCATCTTGAAGATGAGGGCCACGGCATTGTGGAAGTAGAGCTCCGCATCCCCCGCCAACTGGTAATCTTGTCCGGCAAATAGCGATTCCAAACGCTTCATGAACTTGTCGGTCTGACCGGCCCGTGCCGCCAACACGAAATCTTTCACAAAGCTGTCCTGCCCTTGGCTGGAGGGGGTGTAATATCTGAACAAAAAACGGGAAAAGCCATGCTCCACCTCTTGGTTCGGGAATCCTAACCGATAGGTGCCAAACTCAGGATCATATCCCTTTATGGTGAGATAGCCGCTTTGGTAGAGCAGTGGCGTCGGGTTGGTGTCGATAGCGTCCAAGCTGCCTAACAGGTCAGCCGTGGCTTCCTCGTGGGTGAGCCGTTCCAGGTCGTAGTGGTTGCGCTTCATCACCTCCACCAGGAACGTGGGCGTGCCCGACTGGAACCACTGGTCGCCGAACTCCCGACTGTCCATCGCATTCAACAGGCTGAAAGGATTGTACATTCCTGTGCCGTTCTTGCTGAAATGGTAGCCGTCGTATTGCTTTTTCAGTTTCTCATAGCATTCGTCTTTGCTTATTCCATTGGTTTCCGCCATTTCCCCAACCTGCACATCCAATTTGTCGCGAATCTCTTGCTCGGTGATGCCGCAGATTTCTGCATATCTGCTATCCAACGAGATGTCTTTCAGGTTGTTGAGGTCGCTGAACACGCTCACTTTCGAGAACTTGGTCACCCCGGTGAACAGCGCGAAACGAATATACTGGTCCATAGACTTGGCCACCCCGTAGAAACCCTTCAGAATCTTGCGGTAATTGTCCTGAAGTTCCATGTCCCCGATAGTCTGCAGCAGCGGCTTGTCGTATTCATCCACCAAGATCACGACTTGACGGCCGATTTGTTCGCAGGCGCGTTGGATGACCCCCTTGAACCGTTCGGAAACAGTGTGCTCATCGGGGTCTTTCCCAAATGACCTTTCAAATTGGCGCAGATGTCCGTCAATAATAGAGATGAGGGCTTCTTCGCTTCTGTAGTCAGCGGCGTTGAGGTCGATGTGCAGCACGGGATACTGTTTCCACTCGGTTTCCAGCGTGCTGATGGCCAACCCCTCGAAGAGTTCCTTCCGTCCTTGGAAGTAGGCCTCCAAGGTGGTGACCAGCAAGCTCTTGCCGAACCTGCGGGGACGGCTGAGGAAGAAGTAGCCTCCATTTTTTGCGAGCTGATAAACTTCTTTGGTCTTGTCGAAATAGAGGAAGTTTTCTTCCCGGATTTTCGCGAATGTCTGTATGCCGATAGGGTATTTCATGACGGTGGATTTTCGCCGCAAAGATACAATTTATTTAGAAAGACAACTTGGACAACTTGGGACAACTTGTTTGCTCTGTAGCGGAACGGGGATGTTTGGGAGGGTGTGTGGCGGTGGAGATCATGGCGCGAAGATGGTGGATTATGAGGTCTGTTTCTCCAACAAGGTGTCGATTTCCTCAATAAACCTTTGTGCCTTCGGATATAATTCGTCAACTTCTTCCAATGTGGCATATACGAATTCATCATAGTCCCCTCGTTGTCTGCTGTCGTATAGGTTCGAGAATGCGCGGCCGCTCTCTTTGGAAACCAATCCTTTGGAAACAAAGTGCAGACCCAACAATGTCTTTACTCCAGAGTGGGTCCCTGCTGTGATGTGGTGTTTTGACAGAAGAGCCAGTGCGGCATAGTAGCAGGCATAGTACAACCGATTGGTGGCGGTACCGTAATAGCCTTTCTCTCGCAGGAAAGGGATCTCTTCCAACGTTTCGTGTGCTCGTTCTTGTCGGTATTTTGACAAGGCCTCGTATGCCTCGCTTGTCAGTTCGTCTTTCATAGTATTATTCCTTCGTTTGTGACATTTACATAAAAGGGCGTAGGAAAGGGGCGGTTGTCCCACTCTTTCCGAGGCATGATGAGCGTGCTGATGACAACGCCAGTCTCCAGCTCTATGTCGTAATATGGGGCAATGATGCGGTCTTTGTCCTCGTACGACAGTTTGTCCGCCTCCACAAGCATCAGGAGGTCTATGTCGGAATCCTCACGGGCATCTCCGCGGGCTTCCGAGCCATACAGGATGGTTTGTACTGCAGGTTTCATCTTGCTGGCCACCTTTCTGATTTTGTCAACAATTCGGGTTCGCCTCATTTTTGGTCTGTTTTTTTTGCAAAAGTACATTTTTTTTGAAACAATCGAATAATTGGAGCAATCTATTATGATTTCGATTTCTTCAGCTTGATATCCTTCATGTAACCCTCGTTCTCCGCCTCGTATCCGGTGGGCAACGTGTCGTGCAAAGTAAATGTGGGGACAATACAGACCGTTTCGGTAAAAGATCCAGAAGTTGGATAGTTGTATCGAATTTTTGCCAGTAAAGAGTCTTCACTATAACATAAGACTTCCACTTTATTCATGTTTCGCAAGCACTTCTTAACCCACTTGCAGTAGGGATTTCAGATTTATCTCTTT
>CAMJPH010000024.1 GCA_946407715.1 uncultured Bacteroidales bacterium
TCCGAGTGAACGGATATCATCGGAATTGGTGAACGGGTATCGCCGGAATACGCATCTATTATTTACAATTTTTCGTTAAAATCTCATTTGAACGTGCAAAAATAGCAAAATTCGGGAAATAACATGCAGGTATGATGAAGATTTATGCACTGACGGGGTGGTCACCCGCACGTTTCTTCCCGCCCTGGCGAGCCGGAGGTTCCGTTTTGCATCCCTGCCCTCGCGGGGCAACACCTGCATTGACGGATAACAATTGCACTGGCGATTCACCGACACCCGTTTTCGGCAAAACGGAATGGCGGTGGGCTTGCCGTTGGCGCAGGGGATGACGATAATGGCAAATTCGCTAATTAACCATCAGCTCAAAATGTAACGAAATATGGGCAAACGCGCAAGCGCAGGAATTGCCGATCAGCGGACCTCCATTCCGTTTGGCCAGACTGTTCTGGCGAAAAAAAGAGCGCATTTCCGGAAAAACCACTGCATTTGCAGGAATATAAGGTATTGACCGGCCAAACGGAATCTCGTGCCCGCAAGGGCATTTGAGCAGCGGTGGTGCTCCCGTCGCAACCTTACACCATCCTGCCATACGGCCACCCCAGCTCAATGTCGTCAGGGTCGAGCTGGATGCCGTACAGACTCCTGCCTAACTTGTCGTTGTCCAAAATCTCAATAGAATAGCATTTTGGAAGAATGCTTTTGACATCAAAAATGTCATCGAAACTCCTGCGGATGGACGACAAGGCATTCGCGAAATCATTGCTCCCATTGTCCCACACCGACTCGATGTTATGCATGTCGGCATCCCATCTGGAACAGATTCCCTAGTAAATATATAACAAATCGTCTTTATAATCCGCGAGATTCACTTGCGTGATACGCGTCGGTGCGTTAGGATCTTTTTCCGCCCGCTTGAGCTGAACCAGGTAAAAGACGTACAGCATTTTGGCAATGCTTCCCCTCCTGAATGACAACTCTTTCAGCTCTTTTTTCGGAAGCATCAGGTAGATGTTCTTGTCCTTGACTTTAATCTTGCATGGCACCTTCAATTTTCCTTTGTTGCGCATCTGTTTCATCACCAGATCCAAAACGGAGATGGCCTCGTTGTCATCTTGGATGTTCCTGCCAATCCAGTCCGACAATGCCTCGGCTCGACGTTGCATATCTTCGGATATCTCCTGTTTGGACTTCTTCAGAACCATGAAATTAATTTCAATTCCCCTATATTCCGAACGGGATTCCCGAGCAGGAGCCGGAGGGGTGATATAGTCTTGGTAGGATTCACCGGTCAGACGATAGAAGTTCAGTTCGGCGGCCTTTTGGGCGAACCACGCAACTTTCCCTGCGGCCTTCTCGGGGGCGGTGAGACGGAATCCCGGGAAGGTGCAGACGGTGTTGTCGTCCTCGAAAAAGTCGCCCCTGGAGAATGTCGGCAGACAGCGAGCCACCAGCGTGCCGCCCTGACCGTCCGACAAATACTGGCGTAAGTTGCCGACGGTCTCCGCAGACAGCGTTTCGCCACATTCGGGAATCAAGGCCGTGCGAAGGGTTTCTTCATCCAAATCGGACTGTGCAACATACTGCATCCGAAACGGATAGGGCTGGATTTTTGCGTCATCCAACAGCACTATGTCTTGCTTCGCCAAATCGCGCATGGCTGCATTCAACGGCTCGTTTTCCGCGCTTTCCACATAATAGATGACATTGCACGCCAACGGAATCTCGTTTTCGTAGCTATTCAAAAACACATCGTTCTCGGGATCAGGAATATAGGGCTCTACTCTCATATTCTTCGGTTGTTTGGTTTTGAAAGTGCAAAATTAACAAAATCTGCAAAACTGTGTTCATGAACCGATGCCTATATCCGTCCGAAACATCTCCCCGTTTCGCGGCGAACCATCCAATCCCCTCGCCCGGAAATTATCCCCGCGCCGCGAACCCCGCGACCCGGACCATCTCCCAAAAAAACGGGAACGTCGTCCGCATCCGGCTACAGACATGCAACCGCTAACGCGGTTGAAAAGAGGACCCGCACAGTGTCACCAATCACCAACTCTAAACCCTAAACCTTTCAATAACCAATAACCCATAACCAATAACCATTAAAAAATGTATCTTTGCCGCCCGAAAGTTGAACCCCTGATTTCAAGAAGAAAGGAGCGCAACGATGAGTATAAAGATTGACAACATCCGATAAGAACAATATCTGTATCAAGCTGTTACAGATATTGTGGCGAACATTGAACGTGTCCGCCGTTTTCACGTTTTATTTTTATTAACCGATGCGGAATGGCATTTCCGTGTCAAATTTTAGGCTTAAGGTTGGTTAGGGTCAAAGGCCGAGGACTCATTAGTCAAAAGTTATAGTTATAGTCATAGTTATAGTTATAGTCATAATCATTAGTTCCTCGCCAGTGAACAGCCAAAAGCCAAAAGCTAATAGCAAGAACAATGGGCAATTTAAAAAAAGAACTTACCAAAATGGGGGTCACCGACAATGTGCTCCGCAGCCGGATGCTGGAGTTCGTGAAACAGGAGGGCAAACACCTCTCCGACGAACAGATCTTGTCGCTGCTGCAGGACTTCGTGGCGCACCCCGAAAATTACAAACAACACCAAAACCCGCGCTGGCGGGCGTTAGCGGAACTGCTGTCGCCGGAAGAGACGACCGTGCGGCACCACGAACTGCGGGAGGTTCCTCTCCCCTACTCCGTGTTCGGACGCGACCTCATCGACCCGCTGGCCTTCCGGCAGATGGACACGGCCATGCGGCTGCCCGTCACCGTGGCGGGCGCGCTGATGCCTGACGCACACGCGGGCTACGGACTTCCCGTGGGCGGTGTGCTGGCAACCCGAAACGCCGTGCTCCCCTACGCTGTGGGCCTCGACATCGGCTGCCGCATGTCGCTCACCCTCCTCGACGCGCCCGGCAGCCACATCCGCGACCACCACGGCCGATTCGAGAAAGCGCTGTGGGACAACACCGCCTTCGGGATGGAGGGCGTGCTGCCGTTCAAGCAGTATCACCCGCTCTTCGACCGCGAGGAGTGGCGCACCATCCCGGTTCTCAAGAAGCTGAGGGACAAGGCCATCCGGCAGTTGGGTACCAGCGGCGGCGGCAACCACTTCGTCGATATCTGCGAGGTGCATTTGGATGCCGACAACCCGCTGACGTTAGCAGTGGGAAGCTATACGGCCATCCTGTCGCACTCCGGTAGCCGGGGTCTCGGGGCGGCCATCGCCGAGCACTTCACGGCCATCGCCAAAGCGCAGTGCCGACTGCCCCGCGAGGCCGGGCCGTTCGCGTGGCTCGACCTCGACAGCGAGGAGGGCGAGATGTACTGGCGATGCATGGAGATCGCCGGCGAGTACTCGGCGGTCTGCCACGAGCTGATACACCGGAACGTGGCGCAGGGGATGCGGCTGCAACCATTGGCCAACGTGAGCAACCACCACAACTTCGCGTGGCGGGAGACGCTGGCCGACGGCTCGGAAGTGATCGTACACCGCAAGGGCGCCACCCCGGCGCACAAGGGCGAGTTGGGCATCATCCCCGCCAACATGACCGACGCCGGACTGTTGGTGACCGGTCTCGGCTGCGAGGAAGCCCTCTGCTCGGCCAGTCACGGGGCGGGAAGGGCGATGTCGCGGCAGGATGCGCGGAACAGCTTCAGTCGTTACGCCCTCAACCGGCAGTTGGCGCAGCGGGGTGTCACGCTGTTGGGCGGCTCCACCGAGGAGGCCCCCGATGCCTACAAATCCATCGACGAGGTGCTGGCCGCCTCGGAAAAATTAATCAAAGTGGTGGGGAGAATCCATCCCCGCATCGTAAGAATGAACCAAGAATAGAAGATTATGCAAAAGACTTATATTCAGATAACATCGGGTCGCGGCCCCGAAGAGTGTTGCCGCGTGGTGGTCTTGGTGATGGAGAAGCTCATCCAGCAGGCCAAAGACCAAAACATTTCGTGTAAACTGATCGACTACGAGCCCGGACTCCGCGACGGCTGTATGTTCTCGGCCACGTTGTCGGCGGAGGGCGACGAGGCGGCGTTGTCCGCGCTCGCCGCCGCATGGGAGGGCTCGGTGCTGTGGGTGGCGCAGAAGAACCCCTTCCGCCCGTGGCACCGCCGCAAGAACTGGTTTGTGGGGGTCCACTTCATCGCCCCGATGCAGGCGCAGCAGGTCGATGAGCGGCAGATCGTCTATGAGACGCACCGCGCCTCCGGTCCGGGCGGGCAGAACGTCAACAAGGTGGAGACGGCGGTGCGGGCCACCTACCTGCCCACGGGTCTGAGCGTGACGGCCTCCGACGAGCGGTCGCAGCTGCGCAACAAGCAGTTGGCGAAAGAGCGGTTGCTGATGCGCCTCGCTGCCGACCACGAAGCCGCGAGAGCCCAGCGCGAGCGCGACGTCTGGATGAACCACAACACGCTCGAGCGGGGGAATCCGGTGCAGAAGTTCAAGGGGGATTTGTGAGTGAGTTAGTAGTTAGCAGTTAGTAGTTACAAAGGCCAATGAGAATCCTATAGGGATTGTGCGGGAAAGTCACGAACAAGAGCATGCACGGAGCTTAGAATATCATTTGAACAAATTGGATATGGCATAAAGTGGGATGATGCGGATTGTTCGGCGGGTTTGGTCTTCCTCTCCTTCAGGAACGGTAAGCTCTCCGAAATTTTCAAGCGAACACCTGACCGCATCATCCAAGTGTTTGTTCTTCATAAAAAGGTGAAGACTTTTCATCTTGCCACTGACCCCAGACTTTATTTCCATCGGGAGAACACGCAGATTGCGGGAGAGCAGATAATCCACTTCGGACGAAGCGCCTCTATCGAGATTCTCCCACCAATATAAATCTGTCTGAGTCAGGGGTGAAGAATATTTGACAATTTCCCAACCGGCAACCATTTCTGTCAGGCTACCTTTGTCCACCAATTGTGACGCCGTGTCTGTCAGAATCTGCTGGGTGAGAGGCCCCGCCCCTCCAAGTTCCAAATCCAACATTCGAAGCAGCAAACCACTGTCAAGGTAAATATATTTCTGGAATTTAAGGTTGCTTTCTGCGCCAAGCGGCAATCCGTTCCCGGAACTGTGTATCACCCGTTTTATTATCCCAGCGTCAGAAAGCATCTGCAACGCCTTTTTCACCTCTTCAGCCGTGGCTTTTCCTTGCACTTTGCTATAGACGAATTTTTGTCCTATCTGATTTACGACACTTTGCAGTGTGTTGCGAAGTACTTGCGGATCTATTTTCTTCGCATACTTGGCAAAATCGTCATAATAGGTTTGCAGTATGTCGTCTTGTTCGTTTGCAGCAAGCACATAATCGTGTGTCTCCACCCATTTGGAAACACTTGCGGGCATTCCTCCGACCAAAAGAAAAGTGCGGAACTGCCCGACCAACTCCTGGTGCAACCCATTGAAAAGTGGTTTTTGCGACGAGACCTCCCGTTTCTCTTGCAACAACATCGTCTTGCCTTGAGCTACCAGAAACTCGTCAAATGACATCGGGTACATGAACAGCGACCGTATGCGTCCCACCCCGAAAGAATGCAAATCCTTAAGCGCGAACTCAAGCAAAGAGCCCGCCGCCACCACGTGCAATTCAGGGAAGTCCTCTTTGAAGATCCAAAGGCTGTGAATGGCTTCAGGACTTTCCTGGATTTCATCAAGGAACAACAACGTTTCCCCCGCGACAATGGGGGTTTCGTACATCTTCCCGATCATCGCGGCTAACTCACGGGCATCACTCACTTGTTCAAATAAAGTCTTAAGCTCTTTTTTCTTCTCGAAGTTTGCTTCAATGAAATATTTGAATTGCTGGCCAAGATGCTTTACCGCCCACGACTTCCCCACTTGTCTTGCTCCACGTAACAGCAAAGGCTTCCGACTACTGCTTTCTTTCCACTCCAACAAATAATTGTCAATACTTCTCGGATAGTACATAACCTTCTGATTTTAGGGCGCAAAGATACAAAAAATATCATGTGGTTATAAAAAATCAGAGGAATAATCTGTAAGATTTTCATAAAAGTCAGAGGAATATTCGTTAGATTTACGATAAAAATCAGAGGAATCGACCGATATTCTATTATTGCGATTTCATATCACAGACCGAACAACGTCACGACCAGCCACAACAGGCCGACAAAGAGCAACGCTTCGATGAGGAATCCGATAAAACCGCCGAGAAGGGCGAACGGTAGCGTCAGGAGGCCCAAAAGCCAAGAAAGCAGGTCAAGCAAAACGGGGCCGAATATTTTGATAACGACCACCACAATCACGATTGTCAGTATTATGGAAAGTATCATTTGTCCTTTGATTTTATCGGGATTATCTT
This sequence comes from uncultured Bacteroidales bacterium, assembly GCA_946407715.1. The sequence continues at coordinate 6,344 of CAMJPH010000024.1, forward strand.
ATTTGATTTTCCTTCTCACTGTCCTCAATATCTCCACCATTGCCAGGTGTCTTGCTGGCAGTAGCGTTTCAATGATTATTGAATCTCATAGCTCATAATATATTCATCTCCTGTTTTCCGAATGTCAAACTGTCCGCGATAGACATGCTTTATCATCTTTATGAATTCATCAATCGACTGGGGATACCGGGATGGTTTAAACTTGCTGTTCATTATGCGAGACAAGCACAAATAGTATGTATGCCCTTCAACAACAAACGGATCAAAAGCAGTTTTTTGTGGAGGCGTGGAATCGTCACACAAGATACTTCTCAAACAGAAAAATCCATCCTGAGAGAGTGAGAGATACTTATTCCCTTTCTCTTGGGTTCGAATAAATGGTGCAAGGCTATCAAGCAAGTCGTTGTCTCTAAGAAATCTGAACACCGCCAAAGCGAATCGTGTCTCGGCGGATTCTCTTACCACAACTACTTTCAACAGCTCTCCCAACTTTTTATAAGCAGCATCCTCAGCCCAAAGATAAGAAGGGTATTCTGGATACAACAAATACTTGTACTCCAAGGCATCTGCGCAACGATTGTCTATCACACAGGACATAATGGCATATTGGGCTATCAGGCCGGAAGCATCATCCTTATGCTTTTCAAAGAGGTAGGCGCCAAATCCGTATGCGGCAGTAAGACCCGTGCATTTCTGTTTGTCTTTGACAAAACCTAAAGTATGCCTCAGCGCCTCGCCTGCTTCCGCGGCAACAGACGACCCCGATGACGCCACACTGTCCAATGCCACCAGACTGCCGTATTCAGCCATCGGTTCTTCCATACATTTCATCGGATTTCGCATACCAGTTCCAACGTGAAAATAGAACGAATGGAAATATTCGTGAAGCAGCACCTGTCCCATCAAGAATTTCGGCTTGCATGGAATTTTCTTGGCAGCCTCCTCAATGGAGTCCAGAAAAAGAACCACCTTGGAATCCGGACCATTGTTGTAGTACAAGCCCAAATATGGTGTTGATCTCGTACTATTCACAGGATTGTCCAACACCTCATTCAAATTCTCATACTGTCTTTTCCATACATTAAGCATGTCGAAGTATTCTTCCGGCAACTCCTTCCGTTCCAATTTGTCCGAAACATCCTGAATCATCTTTTCCAGTTCGGCAATCTCCCTTTCTAACTTGGCTTTGTCAGGGAATTCTGGACGTATATAACGTCCGTCATTGCGGCTAAGCACTAACTTCGTGTGTCGCTGAAGGTCTTCAATCTGGAAAAACAGCGATTTGTCAAGAAACAGCTTGTACTTTGCCAACCCCTGCAAGAAAGACTCTTCGTCTTGGGTTAGCGTATGTTCGGGCGGGAAATTCTCGTCAATGCTGTACCTGAAAATCACATCTTCTTTCCTTACCTTGTTGCCGAAATACTCTTCTGTTAGATTACTTAAAACCCCCATAAGACAAACTTTTTTAACATTTACTAAGGCATAGACCACCATCTTTTCCGAATCTCTTCGATTTCTTCATCGGTCAGACCCTCACGGATTTCCTTATCCAGAATATCGAAAAGTTCGGATTCTTGGACGAACCCCACTTCTTGTTTGTAGCCATATTCTGTATCGTGAGCACTTATGATGTATGTCCCTTCTGCCTCATCATATTCGACACGAACCCACCCCGGATGCCAGGCACCGGTGTTGATGGAGAATACCAGTCCGTCGGTGATTTCCTTCGGACATTCATATCCCCATTCTGTCAGGCTTTCGGGGTGCTCGTTCAGGATTTGCAATATTTTCTTGGTGGGGTTCATTGGTTCCATATAAAACAGTTTTAAGATTTATTCGTTTTTGGGATTGTCTTCAAAAAATGAATGGATGAACTTGCAGAAGTCAGGAGCTGGGTGTCCGACACCTACCGTACCTCCAATTTCGGAGTTCACTTCATCTTCTGGAATCTGCCATAAAGAACAATCTTTGTTCTCTTTCTTTGAATAATATTTTTTTAAACCAACCAACGCACTCATAATTCTCATCCAATAGTCAAAATGCCAAATCACTCCATTCTTCTCAATATAAGCACGCACCACTTTTACTATTTCAGCGTCATAGAACGGTTCTGCCCATTTTGCCCATTCTTCAATGGTCGGCTGAACGTGATAAATATCACAATTTTCTCCAAACTGCTCTTCTTTGAGAATAAATTCGGGATTAGACGGTCCCAAATAATCACAATCATCAGTATGAGCACAAACAATTACCGCACAATCCTGGAACACACCCCCGTTTTGGTTTGTGTGGGTGTTAACAAACTTCAGCCAATCATCTTGTTCATCCAGCATATAGCATCCTGTATTAAAGAGGATTCCACATCTTTTCATCTCTCTATGTACATTATATTCATTGGCATGTTCGTCCCGAACTTTTTTGTCGTACCATTCCCAAGTTTTTGGTCGGGTATAATCATCGTTAATAAAGGTCATATCTGACCTTTTGAACCATACTTGGTCGCTTGGGTTCTCCTTGTTGTACCTTTCACAACATTGTTGGATTACACGCTGGGCAATGCCATAGTCCATATAATCTGCATTCCACAAGACTAGCGAACGACCTGCAAAGTCTCTTGGGTTAGCGATTCGTTCCATTACAAGCTTTTCAAACTCTGATATTCCTATTTCTTTCATTTTTCAGATACGATTGCCTACACATCGAGAGGTTTTGCTGATATTGTAAATCGTTTTATTCATCATCTGTATCACTGTCCCCAACGGGTCCTAAATAATAATCTCCCACATATTCCTCCACCAATTTTACCTCTTCATCATTCCAGGTCATTCTTTCCTCTTTTCTTGCCATAGGATTGATTCTTTTCACACTATAGTCAAGACCCGTATTGTCGGTGATTTTTGCATCCCGGACACACACCAACTTTAAATTTGGACACTTAACGAATGCAGCACCTATCTTTTTTACAGAATCTGGGATGACAATGCCAGCAAGACTGGTGCAACCCTGAAAGACACAGTTTCCAATCTCTTTTACCGATTTTCCTATATGTATGCTATTAAGACTTGAGCATCCAGACAATGCATAGTTACCGATTTTTTTCACGGAATCGGGGATTCCGATGTATATAAGACCAGTGCAGCAACTGAATAATTTCTCTGGAATCTCGGTTATCTTATTACTTAACTTTACACGAGTAAGACCAGAACATCCACTAAATACATTTTGTCCAATCCTAGTTACAGAATCGGGAAATGTAATTTTTTCAAGGCTTTTGCAATTACTAAAAGCTTCTTCTTGAATCTCTTCTACCGAATCAGGTATATCAATGGAGGTTAGCCCCGCGCAGCCATAGAATGCTTGACTTCCGATTATCTTTACCGTTGATGGGATAATTGTATTTTGACATCCCATAATAAGCTTGTCGCTCTTTTTCTCAATGATAGCATTGCTTCCTTCAGGTGAGTAATAATCATTGTTGTCTGGCGATATCGTAATATGTGTCAGTCTTGGACAACCTTCGAAGGCTCCAATGTCAATCTTTGTTACTGACGAAAGAATCTCAATACTTGTTAAGTTCCGGCAAATTTCAAATGCCTTACCTTGAATTTCAGTAACCCAAGGAGGAATTACAACGCTCCGTAAGTCATTGCAATTCCAAAAGTCTCCCCTCTCAATTACTGTTTGCCCTCTTGGGATTATTGCTTTTCCATCTATGATTTCATTTGCCATAATTTTTGTGATTTTATAAAAAAGCTCATTGTGATTATTCTATTTCTATAGCTGAAGTGGTATTCTCGAACCACTGGGGGATTCATATAAGACACTTTCTATCCCAGCATCACATACATAATCCTTAATACCAGTTACAAGCATCTGCTCAAAGTCATCAATTATACAATCTTCAGATACATCCACAAAGACTTCAAGTTTATCTTCATCCGACTTCATTCCCACGAAAGCAAATGTATTTCCATAAGCTATCTTGACCCATTGGTATGCTTCAGTAATGTCAGGGTGCTTCGAGAGTCTCTTGAAAGTATCATTGTATTTTACTTCATTAACCACTTCTTCGGGGAAAACACTCACTACTTCCAAGACAAAACCGTTGTCTATAAAGGAGTTTTCAATACTTTCTATGAGGCTGCTAATGTCTATTTTACCCATATCATTTTACTTTTGATTGTGACTATAATGCCGTACTTTGAATGGCAATATTTGTAACAATGTTCAGGGAGCCTATTTCTCCTCAACCTTGTTTAATTTAACTCCATCAAAATACAGATTACCTGCCTCAGGGGACTCAAGCCGATACGTGTATTTTTCATCGGAAAACTTTAACATTAGACTATATCCGTCAAAACAGTCGATTTCTTCACTTGACGGAATATTGGCATGCCCAATAAGCTTCTTGTAGAATGCAGACAAGCACTCGTCCTCTTTGGCCATTTGATGGAGAGTGCCTTCACCCACTTCAACAAACTTTGCGTTTGTCAGAATATCCTCAATGGACGAAAAATCAATCGCCCATTCTTTCCCCTTATCTGTGACTTCGCTTAATAAGATGTCTTTGCCGTCAACACAAACACCTACCGAGGCATTTTCAAAGAAATCACCTTCCGTTTGCTCATATAAATCACGGTACTCCGTGATGATTGCCTGTTTGATGAAGTACAACTTATCAATTCCCTGCACTTCTTCTGACCAGTTCCCCTTCGGGTCTCTAACTTGAATTGCTGACATAACTTTTGATTTTTGTTTGATTTTATTTTGATTCTATAATCTCTTGCAGTCTTTCTTTGGATATGAGAATAGGAGATAATGCAGTCCTCAATTCCTCTATTAATTTATTAAAATCATCCACTTCTTTTGATTATTTGAGAAATCACCTTTTATTATTTGAAATTTAAGACAAGATTTCCTTTTTCATCAACTTCTTCTGTAAAACAAAGAAGTTTTTTATCATTGTGCTCCTTTATAAAATTAGGCGCTGTTTCATAAAGTTCCTTGAAAATTTCAGGTTTGAATATACCAGAACTGATATTGTCAAAACCGTCTTTTTCAGACACGATTGTTATCGAATTGTCTTCCTTTTTGAATGTTATTGATTTCAACGTGTCCTTGTAATGTGAATATACATATTGTCCACAATCACTGATTCCTATTCCCTTATATCCTACAATAGAGAAGATACAACCGTCAAATTCATTCCAGAATTTGTCATACCATCCACGAGAAAAGTAAACGGAATTGTCTTTTACAACAATATTTTTTTTCAAATTTTCATACTGGACATTGTATCCGGCGCAAGATTCTTTCAACAGATTTTCGATTTTTTCTTTACTCATTTATATTCAAGTTTAAAATTTAGTGTATGAAAATGTTAGATTCAAAAATACCAGTTGTCTCTCAAAACAACCGATAGAAATTTACCATCATAGCCTTGAATTCATCTTTTTTTTCAATTGAATCAATCATAATTGTCTGTTTTTAAAGTTTTTATATCCATCAAACAGGACACATTGGCGTACAAAGCTATCAGATTTGAGGCCTCCTCCCTGTGGTTCTCGTAAAGGTAAGCGCCGAATCCGTAGCCGGCGGTATCCATCGTGCGCTGTTGTTTGCTCTTGACAAAGTCCAACGCTTTTTCCAGCGCATTCTCCGCATCTTTGGCGATGAACAACCCCGATGACGCAACCCTGTCCAGCATTACCAAACTACCGTAGTCAGCCATAGGTTCTTCAATACATTTCGGTGGATCACCCGCGCCGGTCCCCGCATGGAAATGGAAGGAATGGAAATATTCGTGTAGCAGGACCATCCCCATCAGGAGCATCGTGTCATACGGATTGTGCTTGGCACGCTCCTCGATGGCATCCACAAAAAGGACAACCTTGGACTCACTGCCTCTATTGTAATATACACCCATAGGCGTCGAATCCACACTCTTCCCAGGATTGTCCAACAATTCCTTCAGCTTCTCGTTCTGTCTCACCCACTCTTCTTCCCATATCTCGTACAAATCCCAGTTCTCTTCCGGCAATCTATCATCCCACAGCTTTTCCCGAAAATCTTCCAGCATCTTTGCCAGTTCAGTTAACTCCTTTTCGAGCACATCACGTTCGGGGGATTCGGAGCCCTTAAAACGACCACCATTCATACTGAACTCTAATTTGGTATGCCGCTGAAGATCGGCAATCTGGAAAAACAGCGACTTTTCCAAAGGCATGGTATAGGTGACCAAGGCGTTCAAGAAAGTCTTTTCCTCAGGGGTCAGGTCACGAGGCTTGAACTTTTCGTCAAGACTGTATTTCATAACCATACATTCACCTCCTGCTCTGTCATCGTAAGGCTCTGCTGTCATATTCGTTAAAGCACCCATAATAAGCTATACGATTTTTGGTTCATTCATTAATTGTATCCATTATTCCATTCTTTTCCCGGATTATATACCATCTCGCCAATATAGAGACCAAGATGTCTCCCTTCTTCATTCTGAAAGGGGAAAAAGATGCCCTTATCACCAACATCGACGGTAAAGTACCTTCCTCCAATCATAATCATAAACTCGGCACAGTCAGGAAACTCCTCCAAAAGCTCGCCCAGCGTGATACTTTGTTCTTTCTTGTCTTTATCGTAGTACAAGCAGAGTTTGCCGTAGTGGCGTGCCACGCAATTGACGTGATACGCTATTTTTTGCTGCCTCGACGCTATCGCCACCTTGTAGTCGGGGAATTTGTCCCAGCCCTTTCCCTTCAACTCCGCCTCCATCTGTTGCGTGGTGAGGAGCCGCACATCTCTGCCAGAATTTAACAAACTATAGCTTGTGTTTTCGGTACACCAGAAGATGGTGTCGCCTTCCTTTTCCTCCTTCGGTACGCCAAAACGCTTGAATAATGAATTTACCGGCTCGATGTCCAACAATCTCCATCCATTCTGCAACACCACCCTCGTCGATGCATCCATCGTGCGGAATGCCGACAGCAGTTGCGATGCAGTGGCCGCTTGGTTTCTTTTCGAGGTCGTTTCCAATATGGCAATGCCCTTTTGCAGCTTGACTCCTTTCACATACCTTTCACTGGAATCGTCATCACAATCGGAATCCCCCAAAAGGAGATCCGGTCTCTTGGGCACAGTCAGCTCCAGATCTTTCACGATCTGCCCGACCGTCGCATTCGGTTTTTGCAAAATAGTCATCTTTTCTCTATCGGGAGCCTCTGTTATAACTCTACCTCGTCACACCTTCAGACCCTGCGAGGCTCTACATACAGCATCTGAAAATATGACGGCGCGAAGATACAATTAATATGGAGGTCGTCTGTAATTTTTGCTAATAGCAAACACTACAGATGCTATAATATCTATCAGGCGATTTGTTTTGTTGCCGAAGCCAGTTTCTCGTAGCGATGTGTTTTTCTGGCAAAAGCAAGAGGAAACGCCCGACACGCGACGGCAATCAAACAAGGTACTGTTCCAGTACACTTGCGCAATCGGCTCTCGGGATTTCGGGAAGACAAGCCTCGGTCGTGTATTTTTTCAAGAGTTCAGCTTCTTCTGGCGCAACCCGCTGATCTGCAAGGATGATCATTGTGAAAAACGCCGTCGCGAACCGTTTTTTGTCTTCATCCATCGCCGCCAAAGTGGCAACAGCCACACTTTGCTCATAATTGGCAATGACATCTTGATCTACTGGCGTCCAACCCATTTTCAGGAAAATGGTATTCCAGCATACGTTCTCTTCGGGATGGACAAGGCCATCGGCCTTAATGAGACATTGCACCAAACAGTGAATGCCCATCTGTTCTTCTTGTGTAAAAACGAGCTTCATATTTTTACGGATTTATATTTCTAAAACAAAGATTTCCATTCTCTACGGTTATCTGTATCGGCAACGATTGCACAATATCGCCCGTAAGCAGCTTCATCGTCAAATTATCAACAACATGCTCCTCGATGGCCCTTTTGACTGGCCGTGCCCCGAACTCCGGAACATAACCGATTTCGGCAATCTTGGAAACCACACTTTCATCAATGCTCATATTGATTCCACGTTCAGCCATTTTTTGGGTCAAGTTCGACAACTGCATTCTGGCAATATCGGCGATAACCGGCTTCGTGAGCGGATGGAAAAGCACAATGTCGTTGATTCGGTTGACAAATTCCGGCGATATACGCGCTTTCAGCATACCCACAAGCTGGTTCTTTAAGTTTTCCTCATCTGCCGCAATGAAACATTGTTGGTTTGTGCGTTCAAAAATCAGATCAGCCGCAAAATTGGACGTCATAATGATAATCGTGTTGCGAAAATTGACCACATTCCCCTGTCCGTCTGTCATCCGACCATCGTCTAAGACTTGCAGAAGCGTTTCAAAGACTTTGTTATGCCCCTTTTCTATTTCATCCAACAAAACAACGCTATAGGGCTTGCGGCGAACCGCTTCCGTCAGCTGTCCGCCTTGGTCATAGCCGACATATCCTGGCGGGGCGCCAAAAAGACGCGACACGGAATGCTCTTGCTGATATTCGCTCATATCAATCCGCACCATCATATCCCGACTGTTGAAAAGGTATTCTGCGAGGGCTTTGGCCAATTCCGTCTTCCCCACCCCAGTGGTCCCGAGAAAGAGGAAAGAGGCAATGGGTTTGTTGGCATCCGAAAAGCCCATCCGATTTCGTCTGATAGCCTGACTGACTGCATGTACGGCACCCTCCTGTCCTTTCACCGTGTTGGCGAGCACTTCTTCTAACCTGAGGATTTTCGCAGAATCATCATCACTCAGTTTCTCTACAGGAATGCCGGTCCAAGAGGTGACCACATGGCGAATCTCATCCTCGTCCAAGGCATATTTGAGGAGCAGCGAATCCTGATCGACATCCGACATCTCCCGGTCCAAGGATGCCTCGATGTCAGCGATTTGCTTCTCCAAGGCAACAGCTTCCGTATAATGTCCGAGCGACTGTTCGATTTCCCGCTGTTTCTCTAAATTTTCCTTCTGGTCACGCAGGCGCTGGACGGCTTCCAGTTGCGTACGCTCATTCTGCCATTTGGCATACATGGTTCGCTCATTCTCTTTCAGATCCGCAATTTCTTGTTCCAACTGCGCCAAATCGTGATGTTGCTCGTCCTGCATAAGCGATGCGCGCTCCATCTCTTTATTGCGTATGATTCGTGTTATCTCATCTAATTCGTGCGGCACAGAGTGATGCTCCACCCGCATACGGGAGGCGGCTTCGTCGAGCAGATCGATGGCTTTGTCGGGCAGGAACCGGTCCGTGATATAGCGGTGGGATAACTGGACAGCCGCCACCACCGCTTCGTCCAGGATTTTTATTCGATGGTGCTTTTCATAACGCGATTTGATACCGCGCATGATCGTTATCGCGGAATCAACATCAGGTTCCTCAATATCCACTTTTTGGAAACGGCGCGCGAAAGCCTTGTCTGATTCTATGTATTTGCGATATTCCTCGTTGGTGGTGGCCCCGATCACTTTGATTTCGCCACGCGCAAGAGCCGGTTTGAGGATGTTGGCGGCATCCATAGCCCCATGCCCCGCCCCGACAAGCAAGTGCATCTCGTCAATAAACAACACAATATTGGGGTCGGATTTAACGTCCGCGATAACATTATTCAATCGTTTCTCAAATTCGCCCTGCATACTTGCACCCGCGACGAGTGAGGTGAAATCCAACGCATACAGTTTGAGGGGGCGCATCTCCTCGGGCACGTCTCCTCGCAGGATTCTATGCGCCAGCCCCTCCACAATGGCGGTTTTGCCGGTTCCGGGGGCACCTACCAAGAGCGGATTGTTCTTTGATTTGCGAGTCAAAATCTGCAACAACCGGCGAATTTCCTCATCCCTTCCGATAACAGGTTCAATCTTACCCGTTTCAGCCAGTTTGTTAAGATTCGCCGCATACGTGTTCAAGTGCTGGAGGGGAGCGTTATTGTCTGGATGCGGATTTTGCGGTTGGCTTTGCGAGCCACTGTTACCGTAGGCATCCAACGCGCTATTGATTTTCTCAACAGAAATCCCGAAATCGGGCATCATGTCACGGACCGGATTTTCGGTCTCAAAAGAAGCGGCGAAAATGTGTTCCAACGCCACCACCGACGAATTGCGACGCCCGGCAATCTCCACCGCTTTTTCAAACACGCGATTCAACGAGGGGGAAAAGCCGGGGGGCTGCGTCTGCACTTTCGGCAGAGACTTCACCATTGCTCCGAGAGCAGTGCAAAAAGCATTCCTGTCCACTCCCATGTGATTGAGCAAAAAGAACACGAGTTCCTTGTCCAACTCGACAATTGACACCATCATGTGTGCCGGTTCAATGGAGGCATTTGGCCCTTGGGTGGCCAATGCGTGCGCCTGCTTGATAGCCGATTGCGACAAAGTTGAAAAATTAGCGAAGTTCATCTTACAAACACATTTGCATTAAAATCACAAGCACAATAAACCAAATAACGCATCCAATGTTATCCAACAGACATCCACTCAGACATCCGTCAAAACATCCATCTGACGAAGGTGTCGTCGGAGTACTTCGCCGACGTCTTGAAGAGGTGCTGTTACGAGACGTATTTCCCGAATGTCTGAATTCACCAGTTTCATCATCGTAAACATATCCCCCTGAAGAGGTATTGTTATGGGACGTATTTCCCGTAGGTCTGAATTCACCGGTTTCATTATCGTAAATATATCCCATAATCTTTTAGCATTAAAGTGAAAGGCCTTCTGTGTCCAGATTCACATCGATGTCCGTAAGCGTAAAGACATCCTCTCCTTCGTCTAAACGGAGTGTGTGCGAACAGACGGGACAGCCTTCGTCCTTTTGTATTCTGGCACCATACCAGCGCAAAACGGTCGGCATGTTCGCGGATTGCGGCAACGCGGCCCAGTTCGAGTATTTGTTTTCGCGCCTGTTGGCCCAAATATAGTAGTCATAGACCAGATCCTGCTCAAGCGAGGATATGCCGGAAGCCTTGCCGCGGGAGAGCTCCATAAGGGTTAGTTTGACCATAAGATTGCAGATGGGCTCGATGTCGGCTGACAAACCCACTTGGACCGCCGCTTCCGCCTCTTCGGGCGCCATATAGGCAGGGATGCGGCCATCCCGGCGCGCGGCCTCCAGGTTGGTGATTTCCTCCTCCGCGGAATTAAAGGCCCCGGACCCCACCATACAGCAATAACAGGGGCCTTCGGGACGATAACGGAAGACGTCGCCGCCCTCCGCACGCGTGATGGCACGACCGAAAATGCCGATTTTACGGTGCCGCACCAATGCTTCGGAAAGGTTGAAACGACTTTGGTTGTTGTCCGTTGCGCAGATGACGATATCCGCCTTCGCAACCTCTTCGTCCAACAAACCATTCTCGATGTTCTTATTGATATTGACAGGAAAACGATCCACGGTGGCATAAGGGTTTTTGCCGATGACAGCATCATAAATGGCATCTGTTTTCAATCGGCCCAAATCCTTGGTGGTACACGTGTGGCGGGCAAGATTATGCAGTTCCACCCTGTCAAAATCAAAGAGGGCGAAATTTCCGACACCGGCTTTTGCCAATTCTATGGCGATTTGCGATCCGAAACTGCCCAAACCCACAATCATCACCCGTTTGGATTCCAAGATGTCAAGCTCCAAAATGCCCTTGTTTCTTGAATACAAGTCCTCCTTTGAAGGTATGTAGTTCAAATCACACGCTTGTATCTCGCCATCCTTCCGCATCTGCAGTTGGCAATCCCCTTCGTTGACCAACAAAAAGAACAAAAAAGAATCGTCCGAATAACGTGACACCAAATCTGAAGAGTGTTTCGCCACCAAAACTTTCTCTTTTTTCCCAAAAGAGTGCTTGGGTTGCGTCAAGTGGATGTGATAAACAGACTCGTCCTCCCACAAATAGGAGAACGCCTCCGCGACCTCTTCCTTGGAACCGCGAAAGGCCTCAATCTCTTCGGAACTCAGATACACTATTGGAAGCGACACGTCTTCCAAAACGATGTTTGCTTTCATAGACTGGACTATTGGGCAAAACCTTCCTTCGTCATGGTGGTCACCACCTCTCCCGGTCCTGAAGAGCCTTCCGGACGTTGTTCAAATTCTCCGGTAGCCGGATTGAAAGTAAGTTCGGTCATTGCCGTTCCTTCACCTTGTTTGCGAACTTCTTCGCCTAATTTTTCTTCATCAGTTGCCATAATTTTAATATTTTAATGTTAACGTTTGTATTAAGCTTGGTGTTTTAAATAATAGTCTATGTGCTTCCCCGTTTTCAGATGGAGTTCATACATTTCCAGCCACAGTCTGCACTTCACATAGATTTTGTATATTGAAACATAGGGATTCCACGACGCGGAACCATAGTGACAAATACGCGTCCAGCCTTTTTCACTGGAAAGAGTGTGCATTGAGGAGCTCGGGTCATCGAGCGCATGACCATCCTTCGCGTAAAGCATCTTTGTCACAAAGGCTTTGGGAATATAGGTCGGAAATTGTGAAAGTTCAATACGCAAAGTATAGACATTCCCTTTATTGGTACGTGCCGCCATGAGAATATACGGGTGCGCAGTGCCCATATCCATAAAACGATATGCATTTGCAGGTAATTTGGCGCGAAGAACCATTTGCTCGGCCTGATAGCGTTCATTATCCATCATAATTCTATGTTTTTATAATATTCAACGAATGAGTTGTAAATATCCCCGTCAAACCTCCATTCCGGCAGGATCAATTCACATGGAGTCTCCATATTGTTCCAGTCTGTTTTGCAAATCTTGAAAACCGGAGGGACATTTGGGAAACCGGGAGGAAACGAGACCGTCATGGAGAGTTCCCTGTGGTATGTACACATCAGATGGACATGTTTTTGATTATCCAACATTGGTTTCAGATTGAAAACATTCAAATCCGAGTTGAGGAAATCCATTATGGCTTTTAACACCTTATTGTTATTTTTGTCCGACAGCCAATACGCTGAATCATAATGTGGCGTCGCATTCGCTTCAGGCTGGAACGAGTTGCACGTATCCATACCCGAATAATTGGGTTGCGGGGTGTTTGGCTGGCATAACATGTTCCGCAATTCCGTGTCAATCAGCTCGCGGAAAGGGCTGTCCGCCGGCTTAACCATCCAATGCGCTTCCTCATAGTCCGTTCCTTTGCCATTAACAAAATTAAAAGGGTTCAGCTTCGTCGTGTCAGCTGTTATGTTGCCGATACAAAGCAGAAAACGGTTGCGTTTGCTTTCCACCAGCCCTTTTGCCATGGAGGAGGCATCGTGTCCGCTTGGATGCGCCAGCCCCAATCTGTGGTGCGAATGCCACTCGCCGATATGCTGAAGCCCGTACTTTCTGACCAGCACGTTCCCGACAGACTCCAAATAAGACAAATCTTGATTGAAAAACGTTATTTGGTGGTTGGCGCGAGGTCCCGGCCCGATGGTATATAACACGACCGGGGTGCCGTCATCCGTCCAATAGCCAAACATCTGCCCCCCGGTCTCGATATGAGGGTAGTCGAGAATACACCGCGACACAAAATCCAATTCGCTCTTATAAATGATGGCTTTATCACTCGGGGAAATCGCCAAATCACGTTGCGGAATGGATTGTGAAGCTTCTGACAAAGCCAATTCCTTCTTTTGGATATCATCACGACTTTGCCCATGGCACAGCACTGGAAATGAGACTATCTTTTTCATGCGACGGATTCTTCTATGTTTTTTTTCCATAATTTTCAAATTCTCGTATTAAAATTTCTTCGTTAAAGGATTTGAAAAGAAAATGCAAAGATAAAAAATAATCCGAAATCCAAGCCAATTAGGTCAGATTTTTCTTGCAGGGCATACACATCTTCTTTTTTATTTGGGCGAGCCGGCGCGCCAATCCTCCGAGGTCTCGCTGCCTTAAATCGGCAGATTGTCCGTCATCAGCTCCGCTGCCAGTTGTCCGCCACGCTGCAGCAGCGATTGCTGGACTGCTTTATCGTCCTCATATTGAGGAATCTCTGTAATCACTCGTGAGAGTTCACGCAGTTTCGCGTATGCTTCCACTATGGCGATGATGGTTTCCACAGCATTGGGGCTTTTAAGTATGGTCGCTAGCATATAGAGCCCTTTTTCTGTGAAAGCTTTAGGTAATTGTGGCAAAAACGAAGATTCTGAAGGTGGTCGAAATTTTCGACCACCTCTGCTTTCTCTTGATTATCAAACATTAGAACATATCCTTCAGGGAATTTCTCGGGATTGTTGCTTACAGCCTCATTAACATGTTTGGTCTGCAAGCCATACAATTCGGCCACATCAGAGTCCAGAATCACCTGCTGATTCCTCGATGATGGGTACTATCCGGCATAGTGAACAGACGAACTACGAATCATTTGTTTTTGTTCATCAGCATTTTTGTCTTTCGCATTTCTTTTCGGAGCAGCTCCATACGTTCCTTTAATTGTTCTTTGGTGGGAAGCATATCTTTGATTCGGATGTTGTTGTAAGTTGCCACACCTATAGGGGTCGTAATACCTTTGAACGACCACTGCACCTCCGTCTTGCTCATGTCAGAACAAATAAGCAGGCCGATAGTCGGATTGTCATCAGGTGCCCTCAACAACTCGTCAACGGCATTGACATAGAAGTTCAGTTTGCCGGCAAATTCAGGCTCAAAGGGTTTGGCCTTCAACTCGCACGCGATAAAACATCGAAGGCGGATGTGGTAGAACAAGAGGTCTATCTTTCGTGAACGTCCACCGACAATGATTTCTTTCTGCTTGCCTATGAATGCGAATCCTGTTCCCATTTCAAGAAGGAGGTCCGTGACGTTTCGGGTAAGAGCCGCCTCCATTTCGTGCTCGTCATAAATCTCATGTTCGACTGTGGCAAAACTGAAATCGTAGTTCTCTTTCAACACCTCCTGGACGAGTTTGCTCTGCAAGGCTGGCAAATGGTCACTAAAATTGTTGGCGATTCTCCCTTGATGTTCGTAGAGGTTGGCTTTGATGCAATTGATGAGCGCATCGCGACCAAGACCTTGCTCAATGGTTTTGCCCATGTAGAACAGTGCTTCGTCTATGGACTTGCATTTTGTGATAATCTCAACATGGTGTCTCCATGGAACCAGTGCGAAAAGCAATGGGAATTCTGCACCAACTTGGTGCATTTTTTCCTCTTGTAATTCTCCACCGACCTGGCAGAGTTTTGCAGAATGTTGATTCTCAAGTTTTTGCATTTCTGCACCAAGCCGGTGCAGAAATGATTTCTCGTCTTCTGTAAAATAAAACAGATACCATTGTTTCATGTACCACAAGTTGCGAGTAGAAAAGCCTGATTCATTAGGGAACTCACGCCTCAAATCCAAGCTCACCTGCTCCACAACGCCACTGCCCCATCGTTCCTCCGCCTTCTTTTGCACAAGGTCGCGTCCCAACTGCCAGTTGAACAGCAGTTTTTCGGCATTCACCTTCACGGCAGCCTTTACCTGTGCCGAACGGTAGCACCTGCACGCCAGGGCACACAGTACGTTCAGAGCCAACCGCGTTCCCGCAATTGGTCGTGTACCGTTACTTCCACCCTTCGCGAGCCGGAGATTCCGTTTGGCCGGTCAGTGTTTCCTTCCTTGTCAACGCAGTGTTTCCCGTTAGTGCCGTCCCTTTTCGTCACCACAGACTGGCCAAACGGAATGGTGTGCGCCGCCGGACGGGGTTAAGGGGAAAAGGCGGGCGGCGGGGAGGATGGTGCCGTGGCCGGATCCATTGCGGACGCCGCCCGACTTTTCCCTTTGTTCCTCATGAAACGCTGCACCATTCCGCGAGACGCGCCAGCGTCGAGCGGAACCTCCTACCCGCGAGGGCACAAAAAACCGCTCCCGCAAACTTTTAAGGAGGAGTCTTTCATCCAATCTACCTTCTTGCAGGAACGGCTTGTGCGGGCATGTCTATTCCTCTTCCCTCTTGAAACTCACCCCGTTTTCGGTCAGCCAGTTGTCAATCAGCTCGATACCATTCCCGCTGCCGAAGCGTTTTTTCATCTCCTCGAACAAAGCGGTGTTGTTCTCGCAGTTCAACAATCGACGCACAGCGAGCGTGTTTAAAATTGGCATATCGTTAAATTTTTAGTGATAAATAACTTTTGACGCGGCAAAGTCACGAAATTTGACGGCAAACACTCAAATTCCCCTCCTGTCAATGCTGTACCAACCGAGGTCAAAATCGTCTATGTCGAGATCGATGCCGTAACGCGGGTTGCCGTATCGGTCTTTGTCCATTATTTCAATGCTATAGCACTTGCCGTAGTTTTTCTTAAGTTCATCGGTGTTATAGAGCTGGCCGAACCATTTGCGTATGAGAGAACCTGCATTGAAGAACGTGTTTGACTGGGAACTCTTCTTAAACCAAGATTCAAGGTCGAATGGTTTCTTGCCGCTGGAGTACTCATGGATTTTCCGCAACTCATCAGCATAGTCTTCCATCTCCTTTTGCGACAGATACGGGGAGACCTTGCTGTCCATGTTCGCACGCTCAATCTGCCGCAAAAAGAAGATATATAAAGTTTTGGCTTCACTACGTCCAAAAGAGATTTTTTTTGTCTTATGACCAGGGAGTTCTATGCTTAAATTATCGTGCTCCATCAGTAAGGGGTAAGGTTTTCTCAGTTTGTCCTTGTCAATCTGCCTTTTCAGCTCCCGTTCCAGCAAATCCGCAGCAAGGAAATTGTCTCCCTTGGTGAACTGGTCGATCCAGTCGGCGAGTTTGGCAAGCCGTTCCTGCTGGCCATCGCCTCCTGTATCATCCGTCGAAGAATCATCTGTCGAACTCTGCGATGAGGTTTTGTCACCGTTCCGCTCATTCATGATGACGGTCAAATTCACCATAAAATCTTTCAGGAAGCCAATGTAAGGGTATTCGTCCTTGTTGTCTTTCAGCTGTTTGAGCAGCGTTTGGACATCGCGGCGCAGTTCGGTCATCCGGATGGCATAGTCGTGGTCGTGGCAGAACTGCTTCATCACAGTAAAGTCATAGTTATGGAGGTAGTCGCTCACTTTGTCGTGGATGGCCTTGAACTTCGGGCTGAGGTGGGCGAGGTGCTGGAACGAGCAATCGGGCTGGTCGATCAACAACGCCAGCAGGTCGATGTATTCCTCGTCGGTAAGGTCTGCCGTGGCCGGGAACAGCCGTCCGTTCGCGTCGCCTTTCCAGTCGAAGAGGTGGATATCGAAATGGTACAAATAGCAGTAGTCGTCCAGGTCGATGTTGGTGAAAACATTGTCATCCGGCCATGGTTGCGGTAGATTTTCGATGTCATAGCCGATTTCACAAACGCGATCTCTGAACTCATCAGCACGGTCTTCATCGTCTTTCAGTTCAGGATCGTTGCGGATTTCCTCCTTCAGGGCTTGCACGCGGGCAACGATGTCGTCGGCGAGCGGGATGAAGAATTCGTCCTCATAGCCGGTTTCTGTTTCTACGGTGTAGCAGTGGTAGCATTTGTTCCGTTTCTTGCTTTGCAGGAATTCCGCCGCCTTCCGCTGGCGCCACTCGTGGTATTCGTCGCTTCTTTTTCTGTATTCAGCCAAGATTTCTTCATCGCTGAACTCTTTGTCTTTGATTATTATTGACATACTTTTAGGGTTTATGATGAAAGTTTTTTTTCACTGCAAAAATAGGAAGATAATCAAAGTGAGGGCAAAATTTGCGAGTAGCAACAAATAAAAAGCCGCCAACTTTCACCAGTCAGCGGCCTTAACGCTCAATAACAACATGTCTTAGCGTGTGTCAGAATATCAGCTCCACCAAATATCCCAACACGGAGTAATAAATCAGCTTTGTCTTGACTTTGATTCCGGCAGCCACCAATGCCTCTTCGTATGCCTTGAGCTGTGCTGCATAGTGACCAACGTATTCCTTATTTGTCTTACTCAAGGCATTGCTCATCACACCGGGGTAATTCTTGAAGTCAATGAGAACGCACTCGGTTTCAGCCGTGAACCACAACAAGTCTATCTCGCCAGCGATGACCTGTCCGTCATTGTCGTGACGGAATGGCACTTCATGCTCCACCTTGGCGGCTTTTCCATACTGGTTTTCCAAATATTGGTAAAGTTCAGCTATGGAATCGATGATGCCTTCCACATCCGGCAACATCCTACCCATACCATAGGCATCCACTATCTGTTGAGCCTTGCTGATCATCTCTCGTCTGTCGGCCTCGGGGAGGTAGATGGCAAAGACATTGTGAATGCAGGTGCCCATAACATCGTATTCGTCACCGGAGCCAACTTTGATGGGACGAGGCTCTTGATTCTGAACAGGATAAAGCACCTGTGGTTTCACCTGATTGGCCAATACATCATCCACCAACTTGCTTGGAGAAAGATATTTCACATCAAAAACCGGGGATGACAGATTATCCTTGCGACAGTAATAATCCGTCGGTTCTGGTTTGCTCACATATTTCCCATCATCAACCACCTGCACAAACTTCGACAGTTCTATGCCTGTTCCGTTGCCCCAAACGGCTCTGTAGTCGGCAGAGCCACTAATATCCGGTTGAATGCCACATTCGAGTAGCCATTGCATCTTTTTCCCTTCTAACGAAGTGGTGATGAGATAGTCGCGCGCCCGCGTGACACCAACGTATAATAGGCGCTGTGATTCATAAGACAATCTGCTTGCATAGTTTTTGTAAGTGTTTAACGTATCAATATCATCCATCATATCTTCGGGCAAATTGCTTTGGGATGATGAAAAGAAAGAGGGAAGACAAGTGAGATAATAATCGGAATAGAGTTGGCCAGCCGAGGGATCGGTTGTTCTCACATAATTGACTCCGAAGACAAAGCGTTTTTTCAGTTTCTTCACGTTCAGCGAATCATCATCCAAAGAGCAGAGAATAACGATGTTCCATTGAAGCCCTTTTGAGCGGTGGTAGGTCAACACATGGACGCCTTCACGGAAGAAACCTTCCTTGACAACAACACCTTCTTCGTCAAGATGTTCAAGATAATGCTCTATAGAGGATGCTTGTCCCAAAGCGATGGCGTTGTCGTCGAAAGTCTTAGCATCTTCTATTACGGCCTGCAGGGTGCGTTGGCGTTTCGCGGCTTTGCCCCATTTCTGGCAACGGTTGAGAATATCCAGCTCAACGACCAACGTCTTCACAATATCAGTCACAGGGAGTGTTTTCAACCTGTCTTTCAAAGCCGTCAACTTTTCGAAATCGGTTGAATCCAACACTTTCTGTTTGTCTTCTATCACCTCGGTGGTGTTCGTACCGAAGAGCAGATGGGCGATTTCGGCCTTGAGAAGCGGAGAGTCATCAATCATGTAGTTGAGAAGCAGCCGCACAAGCCGCAATTCCTTGCAGTTGACATCTACAGTACTCTCCATTACTACAGGAATATCCTTGGCTTGCAGAGCACTCGTAATGGCATCGACATCCGCATTGCTTCTTGCCAAAACAGCGATATCCGAATATTGGGCGGGACGGGGTTCACCATTGTTTTTGTCAATGACATATTGGATATCGCTTTTACCGTCCACAATATCACGTATCTGACGTGCGATGGAATTGAAGAGTTTCTCTTTGCTGGCCGTAGCTCTTTGTTTTCCTGGGTCGAGTGTTTTTTTCTGTTCCCAATGCCAGAGTGCAGGAACATTGTTGGGCAATAATTCTTTCCTATGGGCTGTAAGCACAACCATGTCAGGGTCCAAATTGTCAAACACCTTGGTAAAAACAGCCGAAGTAGTGTCCACCAAAGGCTTCACCGAGCGGCGCGACTCTTTCAACGTGTCGAAGTCCATACCCGGGACTTTGTTTTTTGTATCATTGACAATTTTGTCCGTCAAGGCCTGCACCAGCACCGTGTCGCAGCCGCGGAAACCGTAGATGGCCTGTTTGGGGTCGCCCACCCAGTAGCTGTGTTCCACCAAATCCGACAACATGTCGAAAATCTGAATTTGCTTTGGGTTGGAGTCTTGGAACTCATCCACAAAGACATATTTCACTGACTGCGAGATATCTGCCTGAACCTCCTTGTCCTGCAACAGTTGGATAAACTTGCTCTCCATGTCGTTGAATTCAATCAAGCCGTGTTCCTCCTTGAACTGTTCGAACAACTTGGACCAATCGCGTGCTATCTTGAAGATGCATTCAATGCAGTTGTAGTACATTGTACGCATGTCGTTTTCGCTCTTGGTCGGGTTTTGCATAAAGGAAAAACGTCCATTGGCTCCTAATAGCAATCGAGCCATTTCAAGAGATTTGTTCTCGGAAACTGTCAGGTCGTTGATGCCAAAGGCGTCGGCCGTTTCCACTATGTCCTGAACCAAGGGTTTCCAGAAATTATAGTTATATTTGGTTGACTTATTTTGTTTGATGCCAAAAGTATCGGCAAAATCTCTGAAAGTGGCAATATCAGCGTCTGTGACAACTTTAGTTAATGTACGGTTGAGGTATCCTATTTTGGATTCACCAGTGATGGTTTCGACCGAAGCGCTCAGCCCCAGTTTGTACCAATATTTTTTGATATATTGCAAGCCGATGGAATGTACTGTTCCGATGGCTGCGGAATCCAGTTCCGCCGCCTCGGAAAACAATTTATGCTGCAGGAATTTCTCTCGAGCGTTTTTCTTCAAGTCGGCAGCGGCATCGGTGGTGAATGTGGATGCGATGATCTGCGACGGGGTGCAGAGTTTATTTTCGACCTTGTTAACCATTACTTCGGTAAGGCGGTAGGTCTTGCCCGAACCGGCTCCGGCGTTGATATAGGTAATGTTTTTCATTATTCAAGTCCTCCTTTCAATACGATGTTTTTATTGCCATAACCAGTGGATTTTAGAGTGTTATCATTGTAGTCGCCTCTAAGTGGATAGAGTTGCTTGCTTGCAGAGTCTTTCACATATTGCAAGTTGGCGAGTTCAAGCTTCTCTCCTTCTTCTATAATGCCAGATTTTATTTGCTTTATTCTATAAGAATAGGAATTAGTGGCCAACTTCATCAAATCGGCGTTGTTTTCTGGAACGACTACCTCTATATATTTGTGCTTTAGATTGGTGTAAACGGTGTAGAGGGTGTGTCGAGGCAATGCATAGTAGCCCATAAAACAGACCTTGTGTTTGTCATTATTGTCTTCCAGATATTTTTCCACTACAGCCTTGTAAACCGCCAATTGCAACGCATCGTTTTGTACGAGTTTCTTTTGGTATGTTGTGCTCTCGTTCCATTTGAAATCGATAATCACATAATCACCGCTGTTGTCGGTAAGTACATAGTCGATGCGGGCGTTCATTTTCCCTATCGTAGGCACATCGGCTTCGTAATATTGTTCCGCCCCAACAATGGTCAGATGGTTTTGGTCTATGATATCAAGTAAGATGCCGACACTTTTTTTCAAAAGACTCTTGAAACGCTTGAATTCCAATTCATTTTCTTCTAAAAGCAGTATGGCTCCCTGTGTTTCGGCCAAAAGGTTGATTTGCGTTTCAAAATCAGTGACATGCAGTTTTTTCATATTCGCTATCACACCTTTTTCGTTTTCCGTCAACGTTTCCATGTAAGCGTGGGCCACGTTGCCTTTCACGGTATCCATGTCGGCCATAGCCGCCGTGCCATATTGGTGCAGGCCAAGAATATAATCCATTAC
Organism: uncultured Bacteroidales bacterium; assembly: GCA_946407715.1. The sequence goes on from CAMJPH010000024.1 coordinate 27,973, forward strand.
ATAGTCGAATGGCCTTTGGATGAGTTCGTCGAGGCTGCTGTAGCTTTCCATCTCCCGTTTGAGACCACCTTTTTCTTTTTCCGTATCAAGCAACTTAAACACAGAAGAATCTACTTTGTACTCCTCTTGCTTGGTGGAAGCGGCCATCACTTTGTTTTGTTCCCATCCTTTCAGGTCGGGAGTTTCGGGTTTTATATTGAGTTTTTCTGTGAGTCGCAACTCCGTGGCGACAGGGTCTTCAACAGGGACCGAGCCTCCGATGATGTCGCATTCGAGCAGGAAAATCTGCTTCTTCACTTTCGACAAAACGCCTAACATAACCTCGCGTCGGGCTTTTAGCACTGTTTCCCGGCTGGACACCTCAATACCGTTTTGTTCAAGAATGGATATTTCGTTAGGACTAAGAAATTCAAGGTCGTACCTGAAGTTGTACTCTGGAGTGGTGCATGCCCAGTAAAGGGTGTCGGGGGCGGTTTGGATGTCGGCAACGGAGTGCGTAACGTTGATGCAACCTACCCGAGCCGGCTGGTTGAGCAATGTTACAGGTCGTGTAATTTGCGAAGTCCACAGCAAAAGATCGCTGGTGTTAATTACATCAGGCTCATCTTCTAGAATCAAATTCATTGTATCGCAGTTATCGGCCACCGCATTGAACTGCAGGGCTTTGTTCTCGTCGAACAGATTCTTTTTTGCCCATTTTTTCATAGCATCGAGAAAATCCACAACAATTTTCTTCTTCACGGTGTGCTTGTCGCCAATTTCTTCAACCTTTGTCCATTGATTGATGAACAACAAAGCAGTGGCTCTTTGGGGCGATTTGGAAATATCCTTACCTTCGTGGTCGTACACCGCTTCATTGATAAGCGTATTCCACGCTGTACCAATGCCGTTGTCTTCCAGCAATTGATCAAAAAGAACACGGCGTAGCGACGGGTAATAGTTTGTTCCATCCTTCTTATTAGTTCGTTTCACGCATATCGAGGCGAGAGGCGTTGACGGCAGTTGCAGGTATGCCAACAACGTGTTGAGGTTGAGGGGTTTGTTGAACAGTTGGAGTCCTAATGTAAAAATCTGCATCACAGCACCTATGGCATTGCTTTCGTCACCGAACTGGGGCTTTCCCTCCAACGAGATGTTGAGATTCAGAATGGAGGCATCGTCGCAAACCACCACATCGTTGTCGCCCAACTTCTGCTGTGCCAGCCATTCGGCCATCTCGAGGTCGTTTTTGAACGACAAGACTTGGGCTTTTTGGGGCAAATTGTCAGCAATGTCCATCGGAGCGTAGCTAATTGTACAGCCGTTTTTTTCCATATTTTCAAACAGTTGCCTATACAACGGTTCCAAGTGTTCCTTCTTACAAGCCACATCGATGATGTCGGTTTTGTCCAAAAGAGAAGTATTTTGTGAAAGTTCCAGAAGGGCGCGCCAACGGTCGGCTTCGCCTTTTTCGGTGAAAAACTTTTCCACAGCAGCCAGTCCGTCGAGACGTCTACTGCCCGTAATAGTCTTGTTCCAACCTGCTTGCACAAGGGCATCGCGCCAGCCTAACACAACGTAGGCCGTCCTGATTTTGTCTTTG
>CAMJPH010000025.1 GCA_946407715.1 uncultured Bacteroidales bacterium
AGATTCTAAAAAGTTGTCTCAATGCCAATGTCAATAACCAATGTCAATAACCAATAACCCATAACCAATAACCATTATGAAAAAGATCGTAGTTCTATCCGGTGCCGGCATTTCAGCAGAGAGTGGCATCAGCACGTTCCGCGACAGCGACGGCCTTTGGGAAAACCATAATGTGGAGGATGTAGCCACCATCGACGGGTGGTATCGCAACCCGCAGCTAATCATCGACTTCTACAACGAGCGGCGTGCGCAGTTGGAGCATTGCGAGCCAAATGATGCGCACAAGTTGGTGGCGAAGTTGGAGGAACAGTACGATGTGACGGTGGTCACGCAGAATGTTGACAACCTGCACGAGCGTGGTGGTTCCTCTAAAATTATCCATCTGCACGGCGAACTTACCAAGGCTTGCAACGAGCGCAAGACAGAGGTCTTCGACATCGGGTACAAGCCGATGAAGTATGGCGAGCGTGCCAAGGACGGTTCGTTGCTGCGTCCGTTCATCGTGTGGTTCGGCGAGGCCGTGCCGTTGCTTGATGCAGCCGCCCGCGAGGTGGAGCAGTGCGACATCCTCATCATCATCGGCACTTCGTTGGCTGTATATCCCGCAGCGGGGTTGCTTTACTACGCGCCTGCCAATGCGGAAATTTACGTCATCGACCCGAAGCAGCCAGGAGCCATCTCCCGTAGGGTAACTTATATCACAGAAAAAGCAACAGTTGGAATGCGGCAGCTGTACGGACAGCTTTGTGGTAAATAATCAAACTTAAGACAAGAAATCTCTATGTGTAAGTTGGCGAAAATTTGTATTGTTCTGCTGTGTGGGATCACGGCTGTTCTGTGTACGTCATGTGAGAATCTGTTCTCCATAGATTACCGTATAGTAAAATCCTGGCAGGTGTCGCACACTTATCTCAACGGCGAAGAGATAGACTCCACGGAGTATATCGGATATGCACCGCAGACATACTATAATATATATGCTGACCATGTGATGTCGGTGCTGGCACGCTATCAAGGCGAATATCGCGAATCCTCTTTTGCCACCTGGGTGGCAGACCAGAAAAAAAAGACTGTGAACTTTCAATACACGTTTTTTGGAAAAAATTATGATTTCACGGCAAATATCCTAAAATTGAATCGTAATGAGTTCCTCTTAGAGTTCACTGACGAGAAGGGAAATCACTGGAAACTGCAAATGTTCTCAAGGTCAAACTATTAGGATGGGTGCGATTGTCCCTCATTCAGATAAGAAAACGTCCTCTACGAGACAGAATCCGTGGTTGTGGGTGTTCGTGGGCGCAGCATTTCTGCTGTGCCTTATCTTTTTTTTGCAACATCAGATGGAGTCGAATGCGCGTGAAAAAGCACGTCGGGAACAGGAAAGTCTTGTTAGTAAGCAAGAAAAAGGCTCGCCAATGATTCATTTCAGCGCAGAAGACATCATTGTAGAGAACCGCTGGAGTCCGCTTGCAGGTGCTCATCCAACGGTGACTTTTTGTTGCAGTCTCGAAAAATCCGCGCCTGCATGCCGACGGGCGGTGTTGTGCTATCGCTCTCTTGGCGAAGAGGTGTGGAATACGGTGGATGCATCAATGCGACGGGGAACAGCCCAAGTAAAACTCCGCGACCTGTATCGCGACATGCCGTACGAGTGCTTTTTTGTGATAGTCGCTCGTGACACGCTGTTTCAGAGTGTGCTCGTGAGATTTGAAACTTGAAACCTTGGCTTTTGAACCTTGAACCTAAAAAATGAACATTAAGATAACCTATAGACGGACGCGGCGAATGTCTATGCGGGTGGTGAGCAACGGTGACCTGCATGTGACCGCACCGTATTTTACACCAACGAAAACGGTGATGCAGTTTGTGCAGGATAATGAGGCCTGGATTGTGGAGGCCATGCGGAAGATGAAAGAGGTAAACGAAAAACGTTACAATTTTTATGCTCAGCTGCCGTTAGAGACGAAACAACAAGTGCAAAAAGCAGTCGCACGGCTGGATGCAATCATCGCACCGATGCTGCGAAAATACACCGTAGAGATGCAGGTGCATCCTTCCAAGGTTATTTACAAACCCACGATTTCCCGCTGGGGTTCCTGCAATAAGAAATCAGGGGTCGTATGTTTTAGCATATATTTACTGTTGTTGCCAGAATGGTGTATAGAACACGTTGTGGTTCATGAACTTGCCCACCTTATAGAGGCAAACCATGGTCCGAAGTTCCATGCGCTGATGGACCGTTATTTCCCGCGCTGGAAAGAGGCGCGGAAAGTAATGAAAGAGGGAAAAACTTCACAAACCTCTCAACTTCCTTGATTTTTGTGTTCGTCCCGAACCGTTTGTTTTTGCCTAACAAAAAAAGGGGAACCCTTCCGAGTCCCCCAAAATCACTAATTACTAACTACTAATTGATTTACTAATTGATTAGTGGTTCGCCTTGAACAGCTTCAGTCTCTCCTCCAAAATTGGGAACTGGCTGCGCGGAGTCAAGGATACGCAGGCGCGGAGGCCTTCGCTGCGGTCGCTGCCGCAGGTGCTCAATGAGATGGCACTCACACCGTAGTAGAGGAACTCGTGCAGAAGCTCTTCGCTGCTCATGCCGGGATAGGCAACGGTGAAGTAGAAACCGTCGGCAAGGGGTTTGTCGCCGTCCTTGTCATAGACGATCTCGAAGCCGTTGTCCAAGAACATTTTCTTCATGATGCTGGCTTTCTCGCCGTATTCTTTTACGTCTTCAATGTAGTTGTAGGTGCCGTCGTTGCAGCCTTTGAGGATGGCTGCCATAGCGTATTGTGCCGAATGGGAGACGCCGGAGCTGATGGCATAGACAGTGCCGTAGATGATGGCGCGGCCTAATTTTTTCATCCGGAAGTAGGGTTCCAGATCATCGAATTCTCTGTTGTAGAGCTTCTTGGACATAATCATCAGAGCGATACGCTCACCGGCGTAGCTGAAAGCCTTAGAACCGGAGATCAGCAGGGCGTAGTTGTCGGTGTACATTCCAACGCTTGGCTGGTAAGGCGGGATGCCAGGCGCGGAGATGTTCTGGCGGAAGTCCATGCCAAAATAGGCGAGGTCCTCGAAGACGAACACATCGTATTTGTTGGCCATGTCACCGATAATTTGCAGTTCTTCCTCTGTGAAGCAAATCCACGAGGGGTTGTTGGGGTTGGAGTACATGATGGTGTGGATGTTGCCCTTTTCAAGATAGCTTTCCAGTTTGGCACGAAGTTTCGAGCCGCGGTGCTCATAGACGTCGAAGGTCTCGTATTTGAGGCCCATGACGCGGTGTTGTTGCTTCTGCACGGGGAAACCGGGATCGATGAAGAGGGTGGTGTCGCGTTCCTTACGGCAGCGCACGAAGGTCATGAAGCCGGCCATGCCGCCCATCATGGAGCCGACAGTCGGGATGCAGTTTTCTGGATCAACATCCAAGTCAATGAAGTTCTTTACGAAGCGCGCGGCCTCCTTTTTCAGGGCGGGAATGCCCTCAATGTCGGGGTAGATTGCGGCAACGCCCTTCTTCAAGGCCTCGATTTGCGCCTCCACGCCCACGGAGCACGGCGGCAGGCCGGGGATACCCATTTCCATGCGCACGAACTCCTTGCCGGAGGCCTGCTCGATTTCATTGATCAGACGCTTCACCTCACGGATGGAGGCTTTGCCAACGCTGCTGATGCCGCTTTCTGCGACTTTCTTGTCCACAATTTCTGCGGGTATTGGTGTATTTTTCATACTGATATATTGATAGTTATAAATTCTGAGATTTTTCGGCAAAGATACACAATTTATGAATATAAGTGTACGAATATATTTTTGGGTGCGATTTAAGACGTAGGACTTAAGACTTAAGACGTAGGACTATACTATGACTACGACTTGTTCTAAGTTTAAGTCTAAGTTTAAGTTTAAGTCTATAGTGATCAGGACCCCTTCCCCAAAAAGTCCAACGTCCAAAGTCCTACGTCTCACGTCTCAAATCTACAGATTGTTCGTGAAGTCTTGGTGCAGATTCAACTTCATCACATCCTTCAAGGTGGAGGACTTCACGTTGATGGTGAACTGCCAGCCCTTGCGATAACCGAATGGAATCCAGTTGAAGCTCATCTCCCAGCAGTGCATGTCGCGGTAGAAATCCAACGATGTGTAAGACAGCGACTTTTGGACGAAATCGTAACCGGTGTTGAATCCCACTCTCCATTTCTTGGTGACTTGGATGTCACCGGACACATTTAGGGTATGCACCATGTTGAACTTGTAGGGTTTCAGCTCTTCGCCAGTGTAGAGAGGACGGTAATATTCGAGGTTGTCGTTGATGCCGTAAGTGAATGAATAGTTGAATGTCAACGACCAGGGTGGCCGGTTGCGTTGGCGCTCTTCGTCTTTGGATTTGAACGTGTTTTGGTCAATGCGGTAGTTAAGTGAAATGCTATATGAGCCGGAGGAAAAACGCAGTAGCCGGTGGTTTGCCTTCCATTCGGTGACATTCACGCGGCGGCCCTGCTCGTTGATGCTATAAGGGTCGAAAATGAAACTGTAGGTCAGATACAACTGCTTGAAAAGAGTGCTTCGACCAGACATAGAGAATAACGACCATTTCATGGAGTCGGCAGCGAAGTCGTAGTACATGGAGATGTTGAAGTTGTCGATAAGCGGTACCTTTTTCAATCCCGTGATGGTGTCCTTTCGGGAACGCACCTTGATCTCCAAATTGTTGCCAAAGGATAGTTGGGCGCGCGCTTGCATTCGGGTGGTTCCGCCCCCGAAGACAGCGTTGTCATAGTAGCTGTATTCCACTAAATCGCCGGTCATAGGGTTGACGTACGTCGCAGTGTTGCGTCCGTTCAGCAGTGGCTGGAAATTGAAACTCAGCGTCGGGGTGATGATGTGTCGGATAGCGTTTAGACCGCCCTTCTTGAAAAGATACATCACATAAACTTTCGTTGTCAGATTAGAGGAAATCAGGATGTCGTGTACGGCCCCGAACTTGCGGTTGAAATCCAAATGCAATGTCGGAGCGGATTCCGCCGTGCTGTCCCATGTCATGTAGCGGGTATAATGCTGCAAATACCATTTTTCCGTCAAGGTGATTGACGTGTTCCAGTTGATGGTTTTGGCAATCTTGATGGGGATAGTGATGGGCACGGTGTGCATGATGCCGGTCTCGAAATGTTCCCAAGTGACAGGTTTGAAGAACAGAGAGTCAAGGGTGTTCACCTGTCCTATAAGCTGTGATGACCATTTCATAGAGATGTTGTCATACCATTTCAGTTTCCCTGCTTTGTTTTTCTTTCGGAACGGATAGAACTGAACCACAGACATGTTGACGTTGGGCAATTTCATGTTAATGGTGTTGTTGCCGGTATTTTGTGAGTATGAGATGGTGGCGTCGAAGAAGAATACGTCTGCGGCCGAGGTGGAAAAATTGACAGTTGAAGTGAACTGGTTGGAGAGGTAATCGCTTGCGGAGGTCATATTGTAGCGGGCGTAGTTGGCACTTTGGATGTCGATATGCGCGTTGAAACGGGTCGTGGGGTGCGATTTGACATCCTGTTTGTGATCCCAATAAATCTTATAGTTGTTGGTTTTCTTGAAATTGGCCGTGTCGATGCGGACACCAGTGAGAGATCTGGCATAAGCCAGCTCAAGGACACCACTGCACAGATAACGGAAAACATAGTTTGACTTGGCTTTGATGGCCCAGCTGCCACGTGTGTAAAGATCTGCGGACAACAACAGGTCTATATTGTCGTTTATGGCAAAGTAGAGGCCAAGGTCTTTCAAATAGAATCCCATGGATCCGGATTCTCCGAAAGAGGGCATCACTAAACCCGACTTATGGCGGGAATCAATTGGGAAGAAAGCGAATGGTAGTGCAAGCGGAGTGGGTACATTCGTGAAACTCAAGTAGGCGGGTCCAATCACAATCTTGTCGTTCTGGATGACCTTGGCCTTTGAGAATGTAAGTTCGTAGTGCGGGTCTTCCAACTCGCAAGTCGTGTATTTTCCTCGCTTGATGAATGCGATATTATCCCCAATCTTCTTTACTTGCTCTCCATGGATGAATCCGTCGTCCTGAGTAGTGATTACATGGGAGATTTTGCCTTTCTGGGTCTTGAAATTGTACATGATTTCCCGTGCATTATAATGGCCTTCGCCTTGGGAAAAAACGGGAAATCCATGCATTGTGCCGTTGGAGTCGGCCACCCCGCAGGCGTAAAGTTCATTATGTTCAAAGTTGATTTCGATATAGTCGGCGCGAAGTTCCATGTCGTCATATTGCACCATGGCATCTCCGAACAGATATGTGTATCGGTTTTGCAAGTCGTGGACCACCGAATCGCGGGCACTGTATTTCACCACCGAGGTGATGGCGTTCGGGGAAATTATTTTGGAAGATTGGCGGGAAATGGCAGACGAATCCGCATATTCAAGGTTGGAAACACTGACAATTGTAGTGTCCGCTTTCCCGCGTGTGCGTTTTCTCGTATTCACCTCCTGAGAAAAAACATAGCAATACAATACACTGAATAATAGCACCATAAGAATCTTATGGAAATATGAAAAATCCAGTGTGTATATTTTTTTAATCAAAGGGAAAATCCTTAAGTCAATAATTATATTTTTGCACAAAAAAAATCAGCAAAAATAATCAAAAAATTGCAATCCGATGAACTCGAAAATTTTTTTCTTATTATTCCTGTTGATAACTTTCCTGATGCACCCTGTGTATGCCCAGAAAGACGGGAAAACGTTCAAAGTTGTGATTGATGCAGGGCACGGTGGAAAAGACCCTGGATGCCTTGGTTCCTACACCAAAGAGAAGGATGTGGCCTTGAACATCGCCCTTAAAACAGGAAAGCTGATTAGTGACAACTGCCCTGATGTCAAGGTGATATATACACGCAACACCGATGTTTTTGTCGAGCTCTACCGCCGCGCTAAAATCGCCAACGACAACCACGCCGACCTCTTCATCTCCTTCCACTGCAACGCCAGCGAAAACAAGACAGCACATGGCATCGACACTTGGGTGATGGGGCTTCACAAGAGCGAGGCTAACCTCGCCGTGGCGCGTGCCGAGAACTCCGCAATGCTGAAGGAGAAAGACTACGAAAAGAATTACGGCGGTTTCAACCCGAACTCTCCCGAGTCCGCTGTCATGTTCTCCCTCTATTCCGCCGCTTATCTTAACAATTCCATACTCTTGGCCGACAAGGTACAGAAAAACCTGATCAACACCACGCATCTCCGCGACCGTGGTGTCAACCAAGCCGGTTACTGGGTCCTTTGGGCCGTCTCCATGCCCAGCATCCTCATTGAGATGGGATTCCTCACCAATCCCACCGAGGAGAAATTCCTGTCAGAAGAGAAAAACAAAGCGGATATAGCCAACGCCATTTACCGCGCTTTCGCCTCTTATTATTCCCAAGTCACAGGCAATAAAGTTGACGTCCCTGACGTTACTAATTCAGAAAATAAGCCTTTAGAATCAAACATTAAAACTGATACACATGATAACAGCAATGATAATCCTGCTGATAATCAGTCGGATAAGAAAATGGATGACCAGAAAACCACAGTGACAAATTCCAATGGGATTCGTTTCATGGTGCAATTCATGGCCCTTCCTGAAAAAATCTCCCTGAACGACAAGCGTTTCAACGGAATCCCGAATGTAAACCGCTATAATGAGAGTGGCTTATGGAAATACACGGCTGGAAATGAACCGGATTTGCAATCCGCCAAGGAGGTGCTTGCCGATGTTAAAAAGAAATACCCGGACGCTTTCATCATCGCTTTCCATGGGGAGACCAAAATCCCCGTTTCCGAAGCCGTGAAACTCGCTAAACCATAATGTTGATGGATTGTGAATAAAATATTTCCATCGGAGAGGAAAAAAATGGTATCTTTGCCGTTTGAAGTAAATCGGATCCGATGAGCAAAAACAAAGAGAAATCCTATTCTGACAAAGAGGTAAAAAGTATTAAAGTGGCACTGTTTTTCATTGCAGCAGTGCTGATTTTCTATTTAGGGTCCATTTTTCTGAAAGGAATAAATGTTTTCGGCAAGAAAAATTACTACTATGCTGTGTTTGAAGATGTCGGGGCTTTGCACGAAAGCACTAACGTGGCGTTAAATGGATACGAAATAGGAAAGGTGACCGACATAAAGTTGCTGAGTTCAAACCCTGTACGCATCTGTGCTGAAATTCTGATTACCGAAGATTTGGATATTCCCGATGACTCGAAGCTGGAAGTAGCTCAGAAGGATGTTTTAGGCGGAATGATTGTGAACCTGCATTTGGGGCAGTCTTCTAAGATGGCACATCGTGGCGACACGCTCGGTTGTTATCTTGCCGGCGGCATGTTGGACGGTGTGGGCGACTTGGTGGCGCAGCTACAGAGCGTGGTAGCCTCGGTCGATACCATTGGGCAGAACCTGAAACTCGCCTTCCGCACCGAAGACTCCCTCAACGGCGGCACGATGATTAAAAACACGCTTGAGAATCTCGAACACACTACCGCTGACCTTTCCAAACTTTTGGCAGATAATGGTGGTAAAGTGACCAATGTTGTCGCTCAACTCGACAAGCTTTCCAAATCCCTTGCCGACGCTTCGCCAAAAATCGAAGGAATCGTGAATAACGTGGACAATATCTCCGATTCTTTAGCAAAATCCAACATCCGCTCTCTCGTAAACAACGCTCAAAGTACCATCAACAACGCCAACCAGATACTTGCAGATGTGAAAAACGGACAGGGTACCGTCGGGCAGCTTGTGCAGAATGATTCGTTATATACTAATATAAATAAGACATTGGAAAGTCTGGATTTGCTCATCAAAGACCTCAAGGCAAATCCCTCAAAATACATTAACGTCACTGTTTTCGGTAAGAAAAAAAAAGACAAAAAAAATAAAGAATAGATATGGAAATCACAGGAAAATTAATTCAAAAATTGCCCGTTCAGTCGGGTACTGGTGTTAACGGGAACTGGTCAAGAGCCGACATCATCATTGAGACGATTGAGCAGTATGCTCGGAAAGTATGTATCTCGTTTTGGGGTGAGCGAGCCCGTATGCTGGACCAGTTCCAAGAAGGCGGTCTTGTCACGGTTTCGTTCGATTTGGAGTCGCGTGAATCAAGAAATACTCCCGGCAGTTGGTTCACAAGCGTACGCGCTTGGAAGATAGAGTCTGCAACTCCCGCTGCCGTAGCAGGTGCGCCCGCTTACGGTCAACCGCAAGGTTATGTCCAGCAGCCACAAGGATATGCTCCTCAGGGATACGCCCAGCCGCAGCAAACCATGTATCCGCCTCAAGGATACCCCCAACCGCCTCAAGGCTATGTACAGCCGCAACAAGGATACGTTCAACCTCAACAACAAACCTATCCGCCTCAGCAGCAAGGGTATGCCCCTGCCCCGCAATCGACCTATACTCCTCAACCCATAAATCCTGTCGTGACCCCCGACCCCAATTTTAACCCGCTACCCAATATCCCTCAAGAGACGTTCACGGACGACGGCGGTGCGGATGACCTCCCGTTCTAAGTTTATGGGTTCAACGTCTATGTAATAGTTCCTCGCAAGCGAACAGCCAAATTGTATCAATTTTCACAGAAATGGATTCCGGTATTTGTCACTTGACGGTGATTCCGATGCGAGCTGATCCGTCGCATTGTTCAGAGATGGTGAGCCAGTTGCTCTATGGTGAAACCTACCGTGTGCTGGAAACGGAAAATGAATGGGTTAGGGTAGAGACCCACCAGGACAGCTATTCTGGCTGGATTCAACAGAAGCAATACTTCTCTGTGTCTGAGGAGGTTTTCGACCACTATTTGAAAGCTGACAAGTTACGGCTGAGCCTGCCTTTTGTGTCAACGGGGATGAAACTTCCGAACGCTCTGACCATGGGGGCTCTAATGCCCACAAATCCGGAAAATAGTCCCTTTCGGGAATGTTTTTCAGCTCCTGATGCGGAGAACTGGTGGCCTGCGGAGGGTGTTCCTGACATTTCCCGAGTCCAACGCATGGATTTGCTTAAGAAATCAGCACTGTCGCTGCTTGGGACTCCGTATCTTTGGGGTGGGCGAACCCCGCTCGGCATTGATTGTTCCGGTTTTGTCCAGCTGTTGTATTCACTGGTCGGCATTCAGCTCCCCCGCGATGCTTCCCAGCAGGTGCTCTGCGGAGAGCCGCTTGATTTCGTCCACGAGGCCCGACTCGGCGACCTTGCCTTTTTCCATAACGAGGAAGGAACCATTGTTCATGTCGGTATGATGCTCGGTGACGGAGAAGTCATCCATTCCAGTGGTAGCGTCCGCATTGACCATATCGACGAAACAGGAATCTTTAATGAAGAAATACAGCGGTATTCACACCAGTTACGAGTGATTGTGAGGGTGTGAGAATACGGTCAAAGGACGAAGAATGAACAAATGTAGGGGCGTATCGAATACGCCCCCGTTTATCAATGATTATTTTTCATGAAAAAGAAAAAAATCCTCATAATTATTTTTTTGTGCGCAATTTTGTTGGCAGGAGGCGTTGGAGGCGTTTTTTTCAGAATGTTCTTCGCAGAGAATGTGCAGAACCGTAAGAACATCGTTATCGTCCCCCCGGACGCGACATTCGAACAGGTGATGGACACGCTCTGCAAATATGAGGTGCTGAAATCGGAAAATACATTTAGGAGAGCAGCAAACGTTTTGAAATACAAGACAATACGTATTGGCAAATATAACCTTTCCGAATGCCGTACAAACCTTGACCTTGTTCGATTGCTGCGTTGCGGACAGCATTATCCTGTGAAGTTTACTTTTAATAATTTGCGCACCGTGGACCAACTGGTAGAGAAAGTTGGGAATAAATTTTTCTTTGAGCCTGAGGAGCTTGGTGCGCTACTACATGATGGGAATTTTATGCAGAAATTCGGATTGTCAGACACAGCAGCAGTATGTCTTTTCATTCCAAACACGTACGAAATCTACTATGACATCACTGCGGAGGATTTTCTGGAGCGTATGAACGGCTATTATGAACAGTTTTGGAATAATCGGAGACTGAAGGACGCCGAAGAAATTGGTTTGACACCGGTGCAGGTGGCTACGCTCGCTTCAATTGTTGAGGAGGAGAACATGCGCCCGTCGGAGAAGGCGATTATCGCAGGACTCTACATCAACCGGCTTAACAAGGGGATGCTGCTACAGTCGGACCCGACAGTGAAGTTCGCCATCGGGGATTTTGCCCGCAAACGCATCCTGAACGCCGACCTGCAGGTGGATTCACCGTACAATACCTATAAGTACGCGGGGCTTCCACCAGGACCAATCCGCATTCCTGAGGCATCCACGATGGATTCCGTGTTGCATTATCGTCACCACAACTACCTGTACATGTGCGCTAAGGAGGATTTCTCAGGTTACCATAACTTCACGGCCAGTGCAGCAGAACATTCCCGCAATGCTGCCCGCTATCGCGCAGCTCTCAATGCGAAAAACATCAAGCGTTAATTGTATTATCTTCGCTCTCCCCATGCCGTAACTTTTGACATTTACCCCATTAAATTAATTTAATTACTCTTTTTTTAACTTATTATCCAATGATGAACCAATACGAACACTTCCCATCCCCTTGCTATATTCTCTCGGAGGAGGCTTTGTTGGCAAACTTGCAACTCCTGGACCTCGTTCAGAAAGAGGCCGGTGTGAAGATTATATGCGCTCTGAAAGGTTACGCCTTCTGGCCTTCGTTCCCGCTCATCAACGAGTGGCTGAGCGGTGCCACTGCCAGTTCCGTGAACGAGGCGCGGCTCATCGCCGAGGAGATGGGCTGCGAGGCGCACACCTACGCGCCCGTCTATACCGACAACGACTTCGAACAGCTGCTCATGTACAGCAGTCACCTGACATTCAACTCGTTGGGACAATACGACCGGTTTCGCAAGCAGGCCACCGACTTCCCCAAGAAGGTCTCGCTCGGACTGCGTATCAACCCCGAATATTCGGAAATCGAAACCGAACTCTACAACCCCGCCGTGCCAGGTTCGCGTTTGGGCATCCTGCGCGAGGATATGCCCGACACCCTTCCCGAAGGCATCGAGGGGTTGCACTTCCACGTGCTCTGCGAGAACGACAGCTACGCCCTTGAACGCTGCCTGAAGGCAACGGAGGAGAAATTCTCCGACCTCATCAAGCAGTGCAAATGGTTCAATATGGGCGGCGGGCACCACATCACCCGCGCCGACTACGACATCCCGCACCTCATCGGGTTGCTGCAGGACTTCCGCAGCCGCTACCCGAACCTAGAGGAGGTGATCCTCGAACCGGGCGAGGCTGTGGGCTGGCAGACCGGCGTGCTCACCTCCACCGTGGAGGACATCGTGGAGAACAAGGGCATCAAAATCGCGATGCTCAACGTCTCCTTCGCCTGCCACATGCCCGACTGCCTCGAAATGCCCTACAAACCGACGGTCCTCGGCGCCACCGAACCCGACGAGAACAGCCAGCACGTCTATCGCTTGGGCGGCTGCTCCTGCTTGGCCGGCGACTTCATCGGCATGGGCGACTTCGCCTTCCCCGAGCCGTTGGAGATCGGCGACCGCATCGTCTTCGACGACATGATCCACTACACGATGGTGAAGACCACCTTCTTCAACGGGGTGGCGCATCCCGCAATCGGGGTCATCCACCAAGACGGCAACTTCGAGATGCTGGCGCAACCGGGGGATTACGCTTCGTACAAGGCGAAATTGGGGTAGTTAGGCAAAAGGCAATAGGCAATAGGCAAAAGGGAAAAGGCAATAGGCAAAAGGCAATAGGGAAAAGGCAAAAGGCAATAGGCAATAGGCAATAGGTCCCGGCAGGGACCAAAGCTCGGTAGAAGGAAGTCATTTGTTTTTCCCCAAGCCCCGACAGGGGCGATACAATACATCAACGATTAAAAAATATGGCATATACCCTTAAAATACGGGAGAACGGTGCGCAGCAGGAGGTTTTCGATCCTGTTCGGCAGAAGTGGGTAGTCCTGACCCCCGAGGAGCATGTTCGGCAGGTTTTCATCCTTTACCTGTTGAATGTCAAGGGGTTTCCGTTGTCGCACCTCTCGGTCGAGCACGCGGTGACGGTCAACGGGATGACGCAGCGTTACGACCTGGTGGTCTTCGACGACGAGCTGCAACCGTATATGGTGGTCGAGTGCAAGGCCCCGCACGTGAAACTCACGCAGCAGGTGGTGGAGCAGGCCGGCCGTTATAATAGCATCCTGAAAGCGCCGCTGCTGTGCGTGACGAACGGGGTGGAGAGGAAGTTGTTTCAAATTGATTTTGAGAATGAGAGGATTTGCGAGTTAGAAGGTTAAAGGTTAAAGGGTTAAGGGATGAGATAATAATTCGCCTAATTCGTAAAATTCGACGATCACCGCAGATCCCGCAGGCGAACGGTTACAATGGAGGAGACAGGCTTGCCGTCGGAGACTGTGGCGGGCGTCCATTCGGAACCGCTGATCACCGCGGTGACTTTTGCGCGGAAAGCATCGTCTTCCTGCTGGTAAACTTCCGGCAGATTCTGGATGTTGATTAGCGATACAGAACCGTCTTCCTCCACGAAGAAGCGGATTTCCACAGAGTCGAGCCGCTGATTCTGCATATACTTTTCGAACTGTTTCAGATGTTCGCCCAACCATTCCTCGAACTTGCCCTCCGTGAACACAGCAGGGACAAATCCCGGAATTGACTCTAGAGCAGTACTTTGCTCTTCCTTGTTTATCCAGTTTTGAAAACCCAAATCATCCACCAAGCCAACAATGACTTCGTCTCTTTCCGTTTTATGCTTATCCTCACCCGTTTCAAGTAGAAGACTATCATCGAAAGTAATCTCCTTTTGGGTTGTATCGTGCCTTGATTCAAGGTCGAGTACAATTCCCGGCAACTGCAAGGTATCGCAATTTTCCTGCCGTTTCTTTTTCTTCGACTTGTTCTTTTCCGGATTACAAGCGTCCGGCTTGTCATTGTTTTCTACAACAATGGCGCCCATCCAAGAAAGAGCAGACTTTATATCCCGGAAAGGAGTCTTTCTGGGGTTGTTCGAAGAATCGGAACTCACGGGCTCGGAAGTCGCGCAACCGGCCATCGTCACTGCCGAGAGGGCGATGCCCGCCACCGCGACGGCCTTGCCGAGGGCGCGGCGTTTCGACAGTTCGCGTTCGAGGTAGCGCACCTCCGACTCGCAGTAGGGGCACGTGCCCGCACAATCGCCCGTGTGCGTACATTCGCGCTCCTGCAACGGGATGCCGTTGGCGTCGGCGATCTTCCGCCGCACCTCTTTCAAAACCTTGCATGTGGATTTTCCTCCGGGCATCGCTTCGGGATATTTGTGAGGGCAAAAATACACTTTTTTTGCGGAAATCATGCGGAATTGCGGAAAATATGCGGAAAAACCTCACCATGCAATCGTGAAGACTGGGGATACCCCGTGCTGAAAGCACGAAACATTAATAACCCCACACAAACGCAACGAAGTGGAGCGCAGTGTGGGGTTGCCGATGCGACATGACCACAGCGTGCTGAAGGCACGCCACTAATCGTCCCGCAAAAAGTAACGCTCGTCTATAGCTATGCCGTTCTCTTCAAGGAATGCACGATACTCTTCCGCGAATGTAACCTTCCTGTGATGTTCCTTTTGCTGCATGATGTATTTGATCACCGTCTCCTTTTCATTAGCACTTTTGCTGATGCCTGCGTATTCCCGTGCCCAACCTTGAAAGTAAGGAAAATTCGGGTTCGACTTCAGCCATTTGCTGCTGTCCGTCTTTATTCGTTGTACAAATGACGCTATAGGCAGGTCCGGGGGAAGCGATACGAATACATGGACATGGTCAGGCATACCGCCTATTCGGTAGGTCTGGCACCGGAGATTCCTTGCTATGCCGTAAATGTAAGCGTATAGTTCCCGATCGTGTTCGACAGGGATTGTCTGTTCACTTCGGTATGTGCGGAAGACGATATGGTAATAGGATGATGTGTAACTCATGGTATTTGATTTTAGTGTATCATTTGGTTTACAGGGTTTGTTGCGTGCTTTCAGCACGCTGACTTCGTGGCCGGCACGCTCACCCCACACTGCAGTGTGGGGTTATTGGGATTGCGTGCATCCTGCACGCCTCGCGATCGGCAAAAGTATATATTTTACCGGCACAGTCCTCATCCAATCCCTTCAAAAACCGTCCCAAACCGCACTTTTAACCGATTGTAACACAAGAATGGCGTTTATTTCCTATTATTTTACATTAAATCCTACCGCAAATATCGATAAGGCCACTCCTGGACTTGCATTTTTGCAGGAGGTGCTCCTTCTGAGTAAAGCTGCCAATGCGGCATATTTTCAAGAATCTGAAAAAAAGCTGCGGACATTCGTTCATCATCCTCATCTAACAGCAAGAACCTCAAATTCACATCCACAACTTCTCCTTTCGTATTAATTGTCAGCTGAAACCAGTTCGGATTGTCCTGTCTTGAGGAGGAACGCCTTTTCTGCCTCTTCTTTGTTCTAATCCATTCTCTCAAATCTGGATTTGCTTTCAACTGTCGATGCAAATATGACCTAAATGTACCATACTCAGAAGGGAAAACCCAAGAAGACTCAATCATAAGGATTGGAGATGGTGAGATCATACCATCTGGGGCAAAATCGGGCACATCGTATTCAATCAAAATCGTATCCACTGAGGCCGGGGCACTGCTGTCATTGCGCGGCGGCACGATACCAGCCAGCCGCAGCGTGTCGCAGACAATCGGTGATACCAGTTGGCTGGCATCCTTATGGTCAGAGACCTTGCGCGAACCATCCATTGTATCGGAGGTCTCCGGAGTCTGTGCTGCTACCGGCGCCACCGACAGCATCGCGATGCCCGCCACCGCGACGGCCTTGCCGAGGGCGCGGCGTTTCGACAGTTCGCGTTCGAGGTAGCGCACCTCCGACTCGCAGTAGGGGCACGTGCCCGCACAATCGCCCGTGTGCGTACATTCGCGCTCCTGCAACGGGATGCCGTTGGCGTCGGCGATCTTCCGCCGCACCTCTTTCAAAACCTTGCATGTGGATTTTCCTCCGGGCATCGCTTCGGGATATTTGTGAGGGCAAAAATACACTTTTTTTGCGGAAATCATGCGGAATTGCGGAAAATATGCGGAAAAACCTCACCATGCAATCGTGAAGACTGGGGATACCCCGTGCTGAAAGCACGAAACATTAATAACCCCACACAAACGCAACGAAGTGGAGCGCAGTGTGGGGCTATTAGGATTGCGTGCATCCTGCACGCCTTGCGGTCGGCAAAAGTAGTAAAACATCCGTTACAACAATCTTGAGGACTCGTCAAAAACCGGTCAAAACCGCACTTTTAACCGATTTTAACACAAAAATGGCGTTTATAAACTCTTTTTTTGCAAAGATTTTTCGTGTCACATCCGCTATCGGAAAAACTTTATCTTTGCATTTTCAAATATCATGTCAATGTCTAATCGGAAATACCCTTTCATGTTCGCGCTGATGCTCATCTTGTCCTGCTGGACCGGTATGGCGCAACCCTGTGGCGGACTGCAGATCTCCGTCACGCCCGACACGCGCATGACCGGCCGATCGAACCACCGCGAGGTGCTGATGCGCATACAGGTGGTGCGCGGCGCCGAGACACCGGAAGCGGAACTTAACTCTTTGACCGTAAGTCTTCAAGGTACCAAGGCAGGAGATGTCCGCATCTTGGAAGTCCTCTCAACTGGAGATTCCCCGAAGGCCAAAGATATCGGGCCGCGAAGTTTCTATCAGGAGTGCACGACCTACGACCCTGCTCCAGCTCCCCTTTCCCGCTCCCTCCAGACAGTGCTCGTCCGCGACTTGGATGCTACCCTTGCCGAGGATGTCCACATCCCGCTGCACTATCGTCTTACCACGGACACTTCCTACCTCTGGATCACCGCCGACATTACTGACACCGCCCAAGAAGGTAACCGTATAGTCTTGACGTTAAAAGATTTACGAACTGACAAAGACATCTACCCGATAGACATGACATCCGAGAGAGAGATTCTGCTGCGTTGGAAGATGCTTTACCAGCCCGGCGACTTTGACTCGCAGTTTTTCCGCATCCCCGCTCTCATCACCGCCAAGGACGGCAGTTTAGTGGCCGCCTGCGACCGCCGCAAATACAGCAATGCCGACCTCCCCGAGGACATCGACATCATCCTCAACCGCAGCACTGACGGTGGCCGATTCTGGTCGGGGCCGCAGTTCCTCGCCGTCGGAAGAGGCAGGGGGCAAGGGTTCGGCGACTGTGCCTTGGCGCACACCCGCGACGAGGGCGGGCTCATCGCCGTATATCCCGGCGGTGTCGGCTTCTGGCAGTCTCGGCCCGATGAACCTCTCCGCATCTACTGCCGGCGCAGCACCGACAACGGCCTTTCGTGGTCGCCGGCCGAGGACATCACCCACTACCTTTACGGTCCCGACTGCGTGGATTCCGTCCGCCGACAATGGTGGGGGGCTTTCTGCGCCTCCGGCAACGGCCTGCTTACCTCCACCGGCCGCATTCTATTCGTGGCTGCCGTGCGCGAGGGCGAGGCTTGGTCGGCCAACGACTACGTGTTATACTCCGACGACAATGGCAAGACCTGGCAATGCTCGCAATGCGCCTGCAAAGGTGGCGACGAGGCCAAGGTCGTGGAACTCCGCGACGGCCGTATCCTGATGAGCATCCGCCACAACGGTGAGCGGTGGTTCAACATCTCCGAGGACGGCGGCGTCACGTGGCGCGACACGGTCTTTGCCGGGAAAGGAATTAACGCCCCCGCTTGCAATGGTGGTATCATCCGCTACGACCTACCCAATGGCACAGACATACTGCTCCATTCTCTCCCTTTGGGCGTTACACGGAAAAATGTGGCGGTGATGATTAGCTTTGACGATGGAAAATCGTGGACTCTCGGGAAGGTGATAGTACCCTACAACGCGGCCTACTCCTCACTCTGCCTCCTCCCCGACGGGACTATCGGAATGTACGTGGAGGAAGATTCCTACGGCAGCGACCACTACGAAATGGTGTTCTACAATTTCAGCATAGAGTGGTTGGAAGGGAAACTAAAGCCCTAAACAAGCACCGTGTTCGACACGATAGTTCTTTGTTCGTTATGATGTCGCGTTCTTAATCACACCAAACGCACCTGCTTCAATGTGTCCGCGAATCGGCTGATTCCCTCCTACATGCGCCGGACCGTTTTCGCAGTGGGACGACTCTGCCCTGTGGCATAATGGCTCAATTGCTTGTGATGGACACCGGTGATTTTTTGCAACCCAGTCAGCGTCAATATATTCTCATAGTACCGCAGAAAGTTTTCGGTATCGTATGCAAATTCAAACACCAGGTCTGGGAAAGTTCTACCAGCCTCCTCTTCCATTTGCTTTAATTCATCCCCTGATTGCTTTTGTATTTCTTTCAACACCATATCCGTAGGTTGGGACATCTTGGGATTGAGTATCCAACGGGGCATATTATCAATAATATGGTAAAATGCGTCAAACATGCGCTCGTCCTCTTCTCCTGAAATCATAAAACGCAGATAAACGTCCACAACTTCGCCGTCCTGATTGAATTCCAAAAGGAAAGCCTTGTCATTGACAGATTTGAACTTCGGAGAGCGCTTCTCTTTCCGACTATATCTATCTTTTCTCCATTGTACGCTCTTATAGGATCACGAGAGTGTTTTATTTCTGAACGTTTTATATGATCCATCTTCTTTTTTCCTTGAGCCACTTCCGCAATTCCGGATTGTTTTTCAATTGACGGCGCATGAAAGATCTGAATGTGCCGTATTCAGGAGGAAAACGCCACTCGTCTTTTCAGACCGGTTGTGGGGCCGACACCGTGCCGTCTAAAGCAAATGCAGACGGTTCAAAAACGACTTCAATAGTGTCCAAACTTGTCGGGAGGTTTGATTCGGTGGTTGTATCGACGACTTCCAGCCCATTATCCCTCCGCCGCACCTCTTTCAGCACTTTGCATGTCGATTTTCCGCAGGACATTGTTTTGGGATTTTCTTGAGAGTCTATTTGTCAGTGATAGTTTTTTTTTTGTACTTTTGCGCGGTTGAGTAGTTATTTTCTAAATTGTTGAATTTTAAGTATATATGTTTGATAATTCTATGCGAGTTGGACAAATTAGACATAAAGTCATGCGATTAGGTGTTACCAGTTTGCTGTTGACCGGGGTTATTCTGTTTTCGGCAGGATGCGGGAAGAAACATCGGAAAAACACAGCGAATGGCGTCTTTGAGGCCACGGAAATTATTGTTTCCTCCGAAAGTAATGGAAAAATGTTGAATTTTGACATTGAAGAGGGGCAGACGTATGAGGCAGGTACTCTGCTGGGCTGTATCGACACCTTCCAGACATATCTTCAAATCAGGCAATTGGAATCTTCCATTAATGCGACTCTTGCCCGCCGTCCGAACATGCCATCGCAGATGCGGGTTTTGGAGGACAAATTGGCAACCCTCGGCAAAGAGGAACGACGTGTCCAAAATCTGTTGAAGGCAGATGCCGCCAGTACCAAACAGTTGGAGGACATCCAAGCGGAAATCAACATCACACAAAGTCAGCTCGCTGCGCAGAAATCGGCCCTCTCTATTCAGGATCAATCCATTCTTGAGGAGGTGGAGGCGATGCGATTCCAACTGCAACAGCTGGAACATGCCATGGAAAACTGTAAGATTAAGGCCCCGATTACCGGAACCATTATCAATAAGTATATAGAAACCAACGAGTTGGCATACGCTGGAAAGCCACTTTTCAAGATTGCCGACATCTCCAATATGTTCATAAAGGTCTATGTTACCGAGGATATGTTGGCTTCCATCAAGCTGAATCAGGATGTCCTTGTGCATCTTGACAGCTATTCCCAAGATAACGACAGTAAGAAGAGAGACAAGAAATCCAACGGAATCACTTTTAATGGCAAGGTTACTTGGATATCCCCAAAAGCAGAGTTCACTCCAAAAATGATTCAGACCAAAGAAGATCGCACGAATCTTGTGTATGCGGTCAAAGTGAATTTCCTCAATGACGGCTCCGCCAAAATCGGCATGCCCGGAGATGTCGAGTTCAAGTAGAATCTTGCGAAAAACCGCATCACGATGACCAATGCAATCAGCATAGAGTCTGTCAGCAAAACCTACGATGGGGGCGTTCGCGCACTCCAACACGTTTCCTTTGATGTTTGGGAAAACGAGGTTTTCGGATTGGTCGGGCCCGACGGTGCGGGCAAATCCACACTGTTTAACATTCTCACCTCCTTGATTTTGCCGGATGAAGGCACGATTTCAATGTTAGGCTACGATGTTGTGAAAGACTACAAGGAAATCCGGCGCATGATCGGCTATTTGCCGGGAACGTTTTCCCTATATCCTGATCTCACCGTTCAGGAGAACTTAGAGTTCTTCGCTGTTATGTATGAGAGCAGCATCCGCTCTAACATGCGGTTGATCAGTCCGATATGGAAACAGCTGATGCCTTTCAAAGATAGAAAGGCCGGCAAACTGTCTGGTGGTATGAAGCAGAAGCTGGCCTTGTGCTGCGCTCTGATTCACCGTCCTCGCATTCTGTTTTTGGACGAGCCCACCACCGGGGTCGATCCCGTTTCCCGTAAGGAGTTTTGGGACATCCTGCGCTCCATCAAGAGTCAAGGAATCACCGTGGTGGTATCTACTCCGTACATGGACGAGGCCACCCGTTGCGACCGCATCGCCATGATCCAAGAAGGGGTGATTTTCAAAATCGACACACCCGCCAATATCGTCCAGCAATTCCAAGGACATCTCTACTCGTTCAAGTCCGAAAACATTTTTTCTCTGTTGCAGGTGATGGAGTCCTGTCCGTTGAATTGCATCTATTATCCATACGGAGAGTCATGCCACATTGTTTTTTATGATGACATCTCGACTGCACTTCCATCGTTTCAAGATTTCATGCAGCAGAATGAACAAACTATTTTGGAGATAATCCCTATAGAACCATCCGTGGAGGACTGCTTCATTGAGATAGTCAAAAAGGCCGAATGATCTAAAGTAACACATCAAATAATCTTGTTGAATATGATGAAAATCACATTGTTGGGTACTGGCACTTCGCAGGGTGTTCCTGTGGTGGGATGCCAATGTGAAGTATGCCGCTCCAGCGATCCACGTGACAACCGCCTGCGCACCTCCGCTTTTGTGGAGACCGATGGAGTGAGCTTGCTCATTGACACTGGTCCCGACCTGAGGCAGCAGCTTTTGCGCGAGCAGATTTCTCATATCGATGCCGTCCTTGTGACACACGAGCATAAAGATCATTTGGCAGGACTTGATGATATCCGCCCCGTCTTCTTTATGCAGAAACATCCAATGGATATCTATGCGATGCAGCGTGTGCTCTCGGTGGTGCGAAAGGATTTCGACTATGCTTTCAAGGAACATCCATATCCCGGTGCGCCTTCGTTCCAACTCCACCCCGTAAGGTATGATCGCTTTTTCGTGAAAAATGTCGAAATCCAGCCTATCCAAGTGCGTCATTTGACACTCCCGATTTTAGGTTTTCGCATCGGGACGTTTGCCTACATTACCGATGCGAGTTTTGTGGCGGATTCTGAGCTGACACACCTTCAGGACTTGGATGTGTTGGTTGTTAACGCTTTGCATCACGAAAAACACTATTCCCATTTCAACTTGGAGCAGGCATTGCATTTCGTGGACGTTGTCAAACCTAAGCATGCCTATCTGACCCATGTTTCGCATCACATGGGATTGTATGCCGATGTGGAGAAAACTCTGCCCCCTCACGTGACGTTAGGGTACGATGGATTGAAGATCACAATCGATAGATAGAGACCACTTTACGTTTCCGTATTGTTTTTTTGGTGCGAAGATTCCAACATTCGATTTGCACCACATACATTCCTGCCGGTGCGGACTGGTTGCGGTCGTCAAGGCCATCCCATCGGAATCTTGCAGACGTTCCGCACAACACATTGTTTGCCAGATGCTTTACAGGTTGACCGCGGTTGTTGAAGATGACGATGCTTACGCGGTTTTCCTCTTCGCTGAAAGAGCACAACACCTCTGCGTAATCCTCGTAACCATCATCGTCGGGAGAAAACACTTCGGGGACGATTTCAAATTCGTTGTGTACCATATTGTTGCCGCTTTGCGAGTTTTCATATCCAGGTGTTCCGAACCCTGCGCTTTCCGCAGCTGAACGCCAGTTGTTTTCGTCTTGGGTGGGCATGTCCGGATATAGCCGTTCCAAACTCACTCCTTTGGTGGTCAGCAGCTTCGGGTAGTGCATCTCCTCGGTGTAGTTGAACCGGTCTATGGGTTGCAAACTTTTGTCAGTCAGATGGATGATGCCCTTGCTGATGGCGAAATCAGGCAATGAGTCGCATTCTACAAGCCGTTTCTCGTCCTTGCAAACATACTGCTGAAGGGTGATGTTCTTTTGCTTACACAGAGCCACATACGTTTTGGGTTGTAGTTGCCATCCTTTGGAAACGGCCACGACCGCCTTTTGTGGCAAGGTGTCGCCACCGTATCCGACTTTCACCTCCTTCAAGTCAATGATGTGGTTGGAGCGGTTGTAGATCTCCAGGTAATCCGCATTTCCGTTGTCAATAGGATTTGTTAATATCTCGTTGATTACCAAATCGAAAGGTTCTGACGGGGAGGATCGTCCGAATGGGATTCGGTAATCAATTTGATACGTGTTTCCGCCGCAGTCGGAGAGTGTGCCGGAAAGAAACAGCGTGTAGTCTGTACTTGGCTGCACCGCAGTTTCAAACCGGATGTCCACTGACGAGAATTCTAGTGGTACTTCCTTGATGTCCAGAATGGTTAGTGGCGGCTCGGTGCGGAATTTCCCGTCATTCTCCGTGACATCAGCGGACACTGTTTTTGAGAAATGGACGCGCAAGGTCGTGGAATCAGGCGTCGTCACTCCTGAGATGAGTGGTATGCTGTTAAAATTCAGTGTGTTGCGGATGGAATTAGGCTGTCCTGGAGTGCCGCCGAGTAGGCTTGTGGAGGAGTTCCAGTTTTCGCTTCCCACACACGGCCAGTTCGCATCAGTCATTTCCAATGCCCATCCGCCTTCCTGTTTGATAACTTCAGTGTGCCAAGATTTGCTATAACTCACAAAATGAATCACTTCGTCGTGTTGGTTGTAAAGGGTCAGCTGTTGTCCACCGTCAGTGAGTGCCAATGACGACAACGTGAAAATGTGATCGCAGTAAGGCGTGAAATCCTCCAAATATTTCTGCGCGATGAGTACCGCGTAACCACAACTGTCCAAATGTATGTCGGGAAGTTTTTTGGACGTGTTACCCAGTGTCAGCCGCCAATTCTGCAGGTTGACAGGGTGGGGGAGACGGTTGTGCAGTTCAATGTACTCCACAGCTGGCAGTCCGATTTCGGGTGTCGGTTTGGCCATTATTTCGCTGATAATGATGTCATAACGATTTTGTTCTGAGTATGTTTGGCTCAGAATGTCGTTTTGGGTCAACAGGACAGATGCCGTAAGCAATAATGCTTTCAAAGATTTTTTTATCATACCGTTTTTGTTTTCTGTTTGTGTCTGCAAAAATACTACATTTGCGGGCTGAAATCAAGTGTTGTTGATAACTTTTTAAAAATAAATCAAGAAATTATGAAAATTGCTCTTGTCGGAGCCACTGGATTAGTGGGTGGCGTAATGCGTAAAGTGTTAGTGGAAAGAGGATTCGAAGATTGTGAATTCATTCCGGCTGCTTCCTCAAAATCTGTCGGAAAATTATTAACATTTGGTGACCGCGAGGTTGCTGTCGTATCGGTGGAGGAGGCCATCGCGCAGCATCCGGACTTTGCCATTTTCTCGGCAGGCAGTGCCGCCTCGTTAGAGTATGCGCCCAAGTTCGCTGCTGTAGGCACTGTAGTCATCGACAACTCCGCCGCTTGGCGCAGCGACCCGAAGATTCCGCTCGTGGTGCCTGAAATCAACGGTGATGTCATCACCCCGAATGACAAGATCATCGCCAACCCGAACTGCTCCACCATCCAGATGGTGATGGCGTTGGCACCGTTGCACAAACGCTTTGGAATCAAACGTTTGGTGGTTTCGACTTATCAGTCTGTCACGGGAACTGGCAAGAAGGCTGTGGATCAGCTGATGAGCGAGCGTGCGGGTCTTCCCTGCGATCCCGCCTATCCGTATCCCATCGATATGAACCTCTTCCCGCATGGTGGTTCTTTCACCGACGACGGTTATACCACCGAGGAAATCAAGCTGTTGAACGAGACTCGTAAGATATTGAGGGATAATAACATCCAAGTTACTGCAACCGTTGCCCGCGTGCCCGTCACAGGAGGCCATTCCGAGGCGGTGAACGTGGAGTTCCGTCAGGATTACGATTTGGCGGAAGTCTATGAGTTGTTGAACGACATGCCAGGTGTGAAGGTGCTGGACGCTCCTGCAGAGAATGTCTATCCGATGCCGAAATACGCTGAGGGACAGGACGATGTCTTCGTGGGCCGTATCCGCCGCGACTTCTCCCAACCCAACACGCTGAACCTATGGGTGGTGGCCGACAACCTGCGCAAGGGTGCCGCCACGAATGCGGTGCAGATTATGCAGTACTTGCTGAAATAGTTAGCAGTTAGTAGTTAGCAGTGGCCGGTTGCGTTTTTGCAGTCGGCTATTTTTTCTTCCCAGTCGTATTGTAGAATAAAAATGCTATTTTTGCACCGTTGTTCGTTCCGAAGCTCGGACGGGCGGAAGGCGGGCGACAGACATATAAAAAGGCGTTGAGTCAACGTCTTATCTGCGGCAAATCGAACTTCGCAAATTCAGAATTTACCCGCACGGTAAGGCAATGGTCAATGTCCATGGTTTTGTATATTTCCAGTAGAGACGTTGCACGCAACGTCTCTACAAAACGGGTAATCTCCAACATTCGTTTAAATATACACACAGCGTGGGCTTCGGCATTGCTTATCCTCGGGTAAAGGCAATGCGAAGGCCTGATTTGCGGGATGAGCGATGAGTTCAGATTCCCGCGCTTTTTTTATGTGGATTTTTTTTAGTGAGCAGTGAATTGTGAATTGTGATTTGTGAATCGCGATTTGGGGGCTTAGAAAGGGGATGCGTTGGGAGGGTGGTATAAAAAACATCTTCCTTGCGCAGTCTCGAAGAGGGAAGACGCACGCAGTAGAGACGCAAAATTTTGCGTCTCTACAGAGGAGATGAAACGAAACAAATATTTTTCACAAAATATCAAAAGTATGAAAAAACTAATTACACTAATGATCATGGTGCTCGCAGTCGCCAGTCTGATGGCGCAGGCACCCGAAAAATTCTCCTACCAAGCGGTAGTTCGAAACGCCAGCAATGCGCTGGTCACCAACGCGCCGGTGAGTGTGCGCGTGAGCATCCTGCAAGGGAGTGCAAACGGAAGTGCCGTGTATGTGGAGACACTGACGGCAACCACCAATGCTAACGGCCTGTTGACCATCGAAATCGGCGGCGGAACAGTCCAACAAGGCGTTTTGGCGGACATTGACTGGGCGAACGGCCCCTTCTTTCTGAAGACCGAGACCGACCCGAACGGCGGCAGCGACTACAGCGTTACCAGTACGCAACAGTTGCTGAGCGTGCCGTACGCGCTGTATTCCAAAGAGGCGGGCAACGGCTTCAGCGGGGATTACAACGATTTGACGAATCTCCCGCAGATTCCGCAGATTCCCGCAGATGTGAGCGCGTTTAGCAATGACGTGGGCTACCTGACGGACTATACCGAAACCGACCCGACGGTTCCGGCATGGGCGAAGGAGGCCAACAAACCGGCCTACGACTACTCGGAAATTGCCAACACGCCGACTATCCCGACCATTCCAGCCGACGTGAGTGCTTTCACCAACGATGCGGGCTACATCACAATGGACTCTGTGCCGGTCGTTCCCACGAATGTAAGTGCCTTCACCAACGATGCGGACTACCTGACGGACTATACCGAAACCGACCCGACGGTTCCGGCATGGGCGAAGGAGGCCAACAAACCGGCCTACGACTACTCGGAAATCGCCAATACGCCGACTATCCCGACCATTCCTGCCAATGTGAGTGCATTCTACAACGATGCGGGTTACATCACAATGGACTCTGTGCCGGCCGTTCCCACGAATGTAAGTGCCTTCACCAACGATGCGGGCTACCTGACGGACTATGCCGAAACCGACCCGACGGTTCCGGCATGGGCGAAAGAGGCCAACAAGCCCGCCTACGACTACTCCGAAATCGCCAACACACCGAACATTCCAACGGTGCCGACCAATGTAAGTGCTTTCGCGAATAATGCAGGCTACATTACGGCGGAGGATATTCCCGCGCAGGTGAACGCCGACTGGAACGCTACCACGGGGGTGGCGCAGATTCTAAACAAACCGACCTTGTTTAGCGGTAACTACAACGACCTGACGAACAAGCCGACCACTGTAAGCACGTTCACCAACGATGCTAGTTATGTCAGCAATGCGGAATGCGCGAATGTGAACTTGTGTGACTTGGCAACTTCTTTGGCGCAATTGAATGCGACAGTGGCTGACATGAACAGTACGATTGACAGTCTGCGGAATCGGATTGAGGAACTGGAGAATGGTGAATCCCCTGTTAATCCAGATCCAGTGGATCCAGACACAGTACCTACGGGAACATCCTTCAATGTGGACGGTTTGGCATGTCCGGGTACGGCCATGATTACCGACAAAGATGGAAATCATTATGAAACGGTGGCTATTGGACAGCAGTGTTGGATGAAGACGAATCTGAAAACCACAAAATATGCCGATGGTACACCCGTTGCCTCGGTTGGTGGTATCTATCATGCAGGAGGAAACGTCACCAACGATGCCACTTATGGTTTACTGTATAACTGGTCGGCTGTTATGTATGGGAGTGTGTCCAGCACCGACAACCCTTCCGGTGTACGTGGTATCTGTCCTACAGGTTGGCATGTGCCGAGCAATGCGGAATGGACCCAACTAAAACAGTATGTGAGCAGCCGTATAGAGAATCGCTGCGACGGTAACCTCAATAATATTGCCAAAGCACTCGCTTCCACGGGAAACTGGATTTCGAACTCCATAGGTTGTACGGTGGGTGACTATGCCCCGAACAATAATACGACAGGTTTCACCGCCCAACCTGCTGGCGACAATACCGGTAGCGTGGGGAATTTTGCCAGTTTTTGGAGTTGTACGCAGTCAAGCTCCACCCAAGCCTACGCTTTCAAGATGGAGAGTACGTCAGCTACGGTGAACCAAAATTCTACGCCAGAAAAATCAACAGGCTATTCCGTTCGTTGCGTGCGCGACAGTGCGATAGTGGCGGGTAGTACCCAAATGGTGGAGACAGGTGAGGTGAGCAGTGTCACCACCACCACAGCCTCATGCGGCGGCACGGTCAGTTCCGGCAGCGGCTTGCAAGTGGCGGAAAGAGGCGTTTGCTGGAGCCAGATGCCAAACCCGACGGTTGTGGATCCGCAACCCTCCGTTGTGGGTGGGCATACTCCCAACGGTAGCGGTACGGGGGCGTTCACGGCATCCATCACAGGTCTGCAGCCCGGCACCACCTATTATGTGCGGGCATACGCCACCACAGAATTGGGTGTGGTTTATGGCAATACACAGGTTTTCAACACGGTGAATGATGCCTCTGCCTGTGGCTTGTCCACCGTTACCGACCGCGATGGGTATACTTATTGAGTCCACTTGAAAAAGTGCTAAACCGGCAATATTCGATTTGTAATCGCTTGATTATCAGGATTTATTTTTGAACAAAACGACTTTTTCAAGTGGACTCCTTATTTAAGTTTCGCAAGCTTGATTCGCGAGCTTTATTGAACAAATTTTATTAAA
>CAMJPH010000026.1 GCA_946407715.1 uncultured Bacteroidales bacterium
GAACATTCTTCACGCACTTGTTTTTCCTCTTTTTCTAACATGCGAAACTTGAATTTTTGATTGTTTTGTCAGACTCGCTCATAACGAATAATACAGGAATTTATTACATAGACTTTTCACATAATCGCTCGTGTCGCCTCCCACAGCACAATCCCCGTGGCCACAGCTACATTCAGCGAGTGCTTGGTGCCGAATTGTGGAATCTCGATGGCGGCGTCACACAAAGGCAACAGCTCGTCAGAGATGCCGAAAACCTCGTTGCCGACGAACAGTGCGATTTTCGGATACTGCGAGAAGTCAATGTCTTGCAGCATGATGGAGTTGTCGGTCTGTTCAACCAGCAGAATTGAATAACCTTCAGATTTCAAACGGATTGCTAATTCGGAAACATGTTCCACATACTCCCATTCCACGCTCTCGGTGGCACCGAGGGCAGTCTTGCTGATCTCTTTCTGTGGAGGTGTGGCGGTGATACCGCATAGGTAGAGCTTTTCGATGTTGAAGGCGTCGCAGGTGCGGAACGCGGAGCCCACATTGTGCATACTGCGGATGTTGTCTAACACCAACACGATGTGAGCCTTGTCTTGTCTCTTGAACTCCTCAGGGGTCACCCTGCCAAGTTCCTCCATTGGTAGTTTCTTCATCGTTTCATCGTTTCATTGTTTTTTATCGTCTCATCGTTAAAATGGTGTCTCATTTTCATAACCCTGTAGCATGGGGTCGTCGAAGCTGTTGTCGCTTCCGGCATCGTTGTTGGCCGCACTGTCGAAGTATCCGAAATTCTCGTTAGGGGTGATGCCTGCGCTTGGGGAGGCAAAGTTGCTGTCGGGTCCGAAAGAGCCTTCGCTGACATCGCAGAACTTCGTGAACTGGCTCTGGAAGCGGACTTTCACATTGCCGGTGCTGCCGTGACGGTTCTTTTCGAACATGATTTCGGCCATGCCATCAGCGGGGGTGTTGTCCTCGAAAGTGTCTAAATGGTAGTATTCGGGACGGTAGATGAAGAGTACCATGTCGGCGTCTTGCTCGATGGAGCCGGATTCACGCAAGTCGGAGAGCATCGGGCGTTTGGAGCCGCCACGGATCTCCACGGCGCGGCTCAGCTGTGACAAGGCGATGACAGGAATGTTCAATTCTTTCGCCAATGCTTTGAGTGAACGCGAGATGTAGCTGATCTCCTGCTCACGGTTGCCTCCGTGCTTGGAGTTGTCGTTGCCAGCCTGCATTAACTGTAGGTAATCTACGATGATCATCTGGATGTTGTATTTGTGCTTCAGACGGCGGCATTTGGCGCGCAGGTCGAAGACGGACAGGGCCGGGGTGTCGTCGATAATCAGGTTTGAACTTTGCAGACGGCCGACATTCTGCCACAGTTTAGTCCATTCCACATCGGAGAGGTTGCCTTTGGAAATATGGTCGGAAGGGATGCCCGACTCGATGGAGAAGAGCCTGTGTGCCAGCTGGTCTGCGGACATTTCAAGCGAAAAGAAAGCAATTGGCATGTCGAAGTCGATGGCGGCGTTGCGGGCAATGGAGAGCACGAAAGAGGTCTTACCCATACCGGGACGGGCGGCGAGGATCACGAGGTCGGATTTCTGCCAGCCGCCGGTCTTCTCGTCGATGGCACGGATGCCGCAAGGTACGCCTTGAAGTTCGTCCTGCGATTCGCGGGTCTCCTGAAGGTCATTCAGCACTTTGCTCACCACATCGCCCAGCTCCTTGCTGTCGCGATTGAGGTTGCTCTCCACGATGGAGAATATTTTGGTTTCGGCCTCGTCGAGCATCGTGAGCACATCTTTGCTGTCGTCGTAGGCGTCGTTGACAATGGTGTTGCAGTTGCGGATAAGCTCTCTCAGGATGAATTTCTCCATCACGATGCGGGAGTGGAATTCCACGTTGGCCGAAGAGTTTATCCGGTTGGTCAGTCCGGCAATGTAGGAGGCACCGCCAGAGACTTCTAACAGTTTGTCTTTCTTGAGTTGATTGGTAACTGTCAATACATCAATTGGTTGTGACGCGGAGAAAAGCTTTTTTATGGCACTGAATATGTGTTGGTTGGCCTCGACATAAAACATCTCGGGTTTCAGGATGTTCAGCACTTCATTTACGGCGTTGTCGTCGATCATCAGGGCACCCAGAACCGCCTCCTCAAATTCTACCGCTTGCGGTGTGAGCTTTCCCGTGGTTCCTAACAGAGTCTCGATGCGGTTGTATGACAAAGTACGCGTCTGTCTGTTTGTTGTAATCGTTTCGTTTTCCATATATTAGATCGTTTCTTCTTGTGAGTTTTTCTGGTGGCAAATATCAGAAAAATTGGGGCAGAAAAAACACCCCTGCGGTGAATAGTTATCAACATTTCACGAGGAGTTATTATTCACAAATGTTCATAAACACAGAAAGAGACGGATGTGACCGTCTCCTTCTGTGTTAAAAATCAGTAGCTAAATGGCTACTCGCAGAAGTGTTCGTAGAAGTGGGTGATCACTTCGATGCCGCGGCGGAAGTGTTCGAGTTTGTAGTTTTCGTTGGGGGAGTGGATGTTGTCTTCGGCGAGACCGAAGCCGCAGAGGATGGATTTCACGCCGAGAACCTTCTCGAAGTGTGCCACAATTGGGATGCTGCCTCCACTGTAAGTCGGGATCGGACGCTTGCCATAGACGTCCATGTAGGCTTTTTCAGCCGCTTGGTAGGCGGGGACGTCCACGCCGCAGCGGTAAGCTTCCCCGCCGTGGGCGGAGATCACCTCAACCTTCACATAGTCTGGCGCGATGTTCTCGAAGTGCTTCTGGAAAAGCTCGGCAATCTTGTGGGAGTCTTGGTTGGCGACCAAGCGCATGGAGATGTTGGCGGAAGCGGTGGCCGGGAGCACAGTCTTGAAACCCTCGCCGGTATAGCCACCCTCAATGCCGCACACGCCTAAGTTCGGACGAATGCCCGTGCGCTCGATGGTGCTGTAGCCCTCTTCGCCATACAACGCCTTGACATCCAAAGATTTCTTGTACTCCTCTTCATTGAACGGGGCTTGTGCGATAAGTTCGCGCTCCTCTTTGGAGAGCACCACCACGTCATCGTAGAAGCCGGGGATGGTAACCTCGCCCTTGTCGTTGATGAGACCGCTGATGAGGTCGCAGAGCACATTGATGGGGTTGGCCACGGCACCGCCGAAGATGCCGGAGTGGAGATCACGGTTCGGACCGGTGACCTTGACGATCATGTTGCAGAGACCGCGCAGACCGGCGGTGATGGAAGGCGTGTCGGTGGCGATCATACCCGTGTCGGAAACGAGGATGACGTCGCACTTGAGCAGGTCTTTGTGCTGTTCGCAGAAGCTGTAGAGCTGCGTGCTGCCGATTTCCTCCTCACCCTCAAGCATGAACTTGACGTTGCACTTCAGGTTGCCGGATTTCACCATGTACTCAAATGCCTTGGCGTGCATGAAGGATTGTCCTTTGTCATCATCGGCACCACGACCCCAGATCTTGCCGTCCTTGATGACGGGTTCGAAAGGCTCGGTGTTCCAAAGTTCGATGGGATCCACGGGCATCACGTCGTAGTGGCCATAGACCAACACGGTCTTGGCGGCGGGGGCCACGATTTTCTGACCCACCACGATGGGGTTGCCCTCGGTGGGATAGACTTCACACTTGTCGGCGCCGGCGGCCATAATCAGCTCTTTCCAGCGCTCGGCGCAGCGTACCATGTCGCCCTTGTGCTCGCTCTCCGAACTGATGGACGGGATGCGCAAAAGACTGAAAAGTTCGTCTAAAAATCGGGTTTCGTTCTCTTCGATGTAATTCTTGATGTTCATATTTTGGGGTTTAAAGTTTAAAGTTCAAGGTTCAAGGTTCAAAGTTCAGTGGTCAAAAGTCATAGTTATAGTCATAGTTATAGTCATAGCCAATAGTTTCTCGTAAGTGAACAGCCAACAGCCAACAGCTAATAGCCAAACGCCGTTTGCGCCTCGTCCATTTTCTCTCTCACGGGCACGCCGAAAGGACAACGATCTTCGCACTGGCCGCAGCCGACGCAATCGCCGGCGTGATGCTCGAGTTTCTTGTATTTGGCGGCGATTGCGTCGCTTACCACACCACCGTTCTGTTGTACTTCGTCGAGCAGTTCGTTGACGGCGGCGATGTCAATGCCTACGGGGCAGGGGGCACAGTGTTTGCAGTAGGTGCAGCCGGTGCTTCCGCCTTCTGCTTTCGCGGTTTGCTTGCTGAGGACGGTGTTGTAGTCCTTCTCCTCGTCGGTGGCCTTGAGGTAGTGGAGGTCGGCTTCGAGCTCCTCGATGTTGTCGGCTCCGCAGATGGCCACGGCCACACACGGTTTCGCGAGCGAGTAGGCGATGCACTGCACGGGGGTGAGGGCGACTTTCAGGGGCGACTTGTCCGCCTCGAGCAGCTTGCCGCCGCCACCGAAGACTTTCATCACCGTGATGGCGATGTTATGCTGGGCGCAGTAGTCGTAGAGCTCCACGCGCACGGGGTCGATGCCGGGCAGCATGTGTTCGTAGCTGGCGGGATCCCACGGGTTGTTGCCCGAGAGCACGCGGTCGAAGGCGGGGTTGAGGCTGAACATGATGACCTCGAACAGACCGCTCTTGGCGGCTTGCAACGCCACTTCCGCATTGTGGCTGCTGATGCCCAAGTGCTCGATTTTGCCCTGCTTTTTGAGACTTTTCACGTATTCAAGGTAGGGACTGCCTTCCAGGGCGTTCCAATCTTCCATGTTGTCGATGATGTGGACCATGCCCACCTCAATGTGGTCGGTGCCGAGGCGCTCGAGCAGGTCGTTGAACCCGATCTTGCACTTTTCCACGTCGCGGGTGCGCTCGTAGCTCTCACCGTTCCACCAGCAGCCCACGTGGCCTTGGATTACCATCTCGTCGCGGCGGCCTTTGAGGGCGTAGCCGATGTTGCTGCGCACCTTGGGGTCGGCGTCGTAGATGTCGATGTAGTTCACGCCATGGTCAAGGGCGTAAGCCATCAGTTTGCGCGACTCGGCAGTGTCCAACTTGCCGAAGGCACCGCAGCCAATGCCGATTTCACCCACGCGGATGCCGGTACTGCCCAACTTGCGGTAGGCCATGTCAGGGTTCTCTTTGATGGTCTGTTTCTGATGGCAGGAAACGAAAAATGCGGCCACCAAAACAATCAAAAACGGAATGAAAAGTCTCTTCATAATAAACAAATTTATTGAGAGGGCAAAAATACGAAAATTATTGAAAAAATTGTATTT
This sequence comes from uncultured Bacteroidales bacterium, assembly GCA_946407715.1. The sequence goes on from CAMJPH010000026.1 coordinate 5,239, forward strand.
TTGCGCACTTGTTTTTTCAGTGTTCTAAAAGATGGAGAAGCATTCCAACCAGGCTACGAACAAGGGTTTAATTCTGCTACTTGGTGTTATCATCGGGCTGCTGGTTGGTGTTCTTGTCGCTTTTGTGGTGATAAACAAACTTCGGTCTAATCCACCTCAGGTAGTGAAGGTTCTTCCAGCTCCGCAGGCATCTTCCAACAAGGACACCGTATATAAATACATTGTACACCAGTACGAGCCGGTTGTAGATGCCGAGGGTGTCTATTCATCCGACGATTCTTTGCATGCCGACTCGATATATGTGCAGGACAACTCTATGGATTTCATGCTTGAGGAGGACGACTATCAGTACGATAAGAAAGCAGAAGCCACTGTCACTTCAGAAAGGCTGATTTCCAAGTATGATGCGCCTATCCTCTATTTCGACGCTAATCGGAATGCTGTTGCCGCCGCCACCAATGCTCCGAAATTGATGGAAGTTCAATTTTGGAGTACTCCGTTCCATAACAAGATTGTATATCAGTATAATGGTAAAATATTGAAGATAAAAGGACTAAGTCCGGAAGAAGCATACCTTATCCATTATAAGGATCATGTCTATTTCCAATATGAGAAACATGTGTATCAGATTCAGCAATCTGCGGACTTCCAACGGTTGGTTGAAATTCAAGACATCTCCTTTTTCTGATGTCTTATTCGTAATTCAGCGTTAATCAGTGAAATGACATTCTTCTTTATTTTTTTCCTCTGTTATCCTCTTGCTGCATTGCCGCTTTGTGTGCTTTATCTGCTTCTGCCGATTGTTTACGTGGTGGTGAATCATATTGTTCGATACAGACGTAAAGTGGTGGATGAAAATCTGTTACACGCTTTCCCTGAACTATCTGTGAAAGAACGGAGGCGTATTCGCAATCGCTACTACTGGCATTTGTCGCAGATAGCGGTGGAGATGATCAAGATGCTGCTGATTCCGCGTCGGGCGTTGCGTTACCGCTACCGTTGTATTGATACGGAGCTGGTGAACCGGTTTTACAGGGAGGGTAGGAGTGTGATCCTGATGTCGAGTCACTACAACAACTGGGAGTGGATGATAGTAGCGTTGGACGAAATGTTTCTGCATCACGGCATCGGGGTGGGGAAGGCCAACAGCGACAAGGTGTTCGAGAAGTGGGTGAACCGCGCGCGCACCCGCAGAGGCACGGAGGTCTGTTTCGCTGACACCGCCCGCGAAGTGTTCGCGCATTACGAAGAAAGCCATATCCCCGCAGCCTACATGATGCTCGCCGACCAGTCGCCCAGCCACAAAAACAAGTGTTACGTCACACAGTTCCTCAACCAGACCACCGGCGTGATCTATGGTCCCGAATATTTCGCCCGCAAATACGACATTCCGGTGCTATACTATCAGGTCATCAAAGAGCGGATAGGCAAGTACCGTATTGAGGTGCAGGTGATTACAGAGCATCCCAATGACGAGAAACCTTACGCCATCACTCAGAAGTACTCGGAGTTGTTGGAGCAGACCATCCGCCGGAAACCGGAGTGTTGGATCTGGAGTCACAGGCGGTGGAAATTGAAATTTGATTAGGAAACAACTGCGTCCCTAATTTTTATATCCTATTTGTCTCTCATTTTGAAGCGTATGTTCTCGGCAAGGAACGAGGCCACTTTTTCAGGGAGCATTCCAGTGACATTGATGACAAAGTCATAGTTTCGGGCATCATAGCGGGAGATGCCGGTCACGTTGTTCACGAAGTTGTTGCGGGTCTCATCTATGCGCTCCACGATGTCGGCAGCCTCTTTAAGGCTGACATTCTGCTTGTTGGCGATACGGACGACGCGCGCGTCGCGGTCCGCCCGGATAAACAGGTGGATGGCGTTGGGGGCGTCGCGGAAGATGTGGAAGCCGGCGCGCCCAACGATGATGCAGCTTTCCTTCTCGGCCAGTTCTTGTAGCACTTTCGCCTCGGCATAATAGATGCTCTTTGGAGTGACTTCCGTGTTTGATCCGACTTCGTAACCGACGGCACCGAACTGCTTATAGAAGTTGCAGAATTCGCCCCACCAGTTGGGCTTCTTCGCTTTCACGCGCTCCAGATTCTCGCGGGTCATGTCAAACTGTTTCTCAATGCATTCCAGCATTGCGCGGCCATACACTTTGAATCCCAGATTCTCACCCAGCAGTCGTGCTATTTCGCCGCCGCCACTACCGCATTCGCGGTTGATCGTGATGATAATGTTGTCCATTATTGTTGACTTATTACTTTCTTTATTTCTGGCAGCAAAAATAAATATTTTACGGATATGTTTTTTCTTTTTCCATTTTATTCATTCATGATTTTGCATTGAAATTCTTAATTCCTCAACACCCATCTCCATCCTGCTGAACGCGAACAGCTTCTTTCCCAAGTCTTTGAGGGACGCGCCGAGGTGATAGACGGTGTCGTCGATGATGAGGAAGCGGTCGTGGTAGCGGTCACACTCCCGAATCGCAATGGGCGGATACTGCCGGTTATGCCGTTCGAGGTCGAGCTTCAGCGTTTCTGTGACATGTCTCGTGACAATCTCCGCTGATACGCCCTCTTTCCGTTTCGCCAGCATTAGGAGTACCGAATCATCCACGTAGTTGTCGATGAGAACGATGCGTTTGCGTGCCGACCGGATCAGGTCCGCAGCGAAGGCGTACGCGTCGAAGATCTGGCCGTCATAGAAGATGCCCTCTAACGGCGGCAGGGCAGTGCGCACGAAGAATCCGAACTACCGAGATTTCCTCGGTAGTTGCGTTTTTCTCAACTTCCCTTTCTGAATAGATGTTCTTCAAATGAAGACCAATATTATCTTGGGAACAACCGAACAGCACTGCCATCTGTGCCTGCGTGAGCCACACCATGTCCTCCTCCATCCGCACCTCCAGCCGGATGCTGTTGTCGGGCTGGTGAAGGATTTCATTCTTATATAGACATTAATTTTTTCATTTCGTCTTCATCGGGGAGCAGTTCCATCAGTTTCTTCTGTCCTGCTTGGTATGTGGCGACACCCATAGGACGCTGGTAATCCTGAAGAACATACTCAACAAATGTTTTGTCGGCATCTTTGCAAAGGATAATGCCAACAGGAGGGTTTTCACCCTTAAGCTTTTCGTCGTCATCCAAAACATGAAGGTAATGAGATAGTTGTCCTAGATAAGCAGGCTTGAAAGTCCCTTTTTTCAGTTCCACCACAACCAGTGAACGCAGAATCCTGTTGAAGAATAGCAGATCCACCCAATGGTCGTGCCCCAACTTTTCGTAATGAACTTGACATCCAATGTATGCAAAACCTTTTCCAAAAGTCATGATAAAGTTTCTCATGTTATGGACGATCTCGTTTTCAAGAACTCGCTCATCAATGTCCTCTTCTCTCTGACCCAATTGCTCTGTATTGATAAAATCCAGTAAGTAGGAATCTTTGAACATCTGAATGGCACGGAAGGCCTGTTTGTGGTTTGGGATGGTGTTGACGAAATTGTTAGGCATTTTGCCCTGGTTATGGTAAGCGTCTTCTGCTATCCTACGTCCCAAAGCCTCATGACTCAGCTGTAAATCAGCACAGAGCTGAATATAGAATATGCGTTCTTCTAGGATTTTTGTCTTTGACAGGATCATGACGTGATGAGAAAAGCCAATGTTGAAAAACGCTGCAATAGGAATGCCCGCCAAGACGGTTGGTAAGAGAGCTCTTTCGTTTTCTCCTAATTTGGCAGACGCGTCTGCCAAATTTGTGTCAAGCATTTGCCACTGTTCGTAGAACATTCTCATATTCCGCAAATTACGTGCGGAGAATCCCCTCAATCCTGGCATTTCGGCCGACAATTGACGGCTAATGGTCTCAATGGCATCTTTTCCCCAAAATCCCGAACGGGAATTCTGAGAAATGTATCGACCTATTCCATAATACAAGGCCAACTGTTCTTGGTTCACGCCCGCCAATGCTTTGGCCTGGCTCTGCAAAATGGCTGTCTTGATTTGCCTGACGGCATCGCTGTACTGATTCATGTTTGTTCTTTTTCGTTTTTAAGGTTATTGATTTCCGCCTGCAAAGATACAACAAAAACCGCTGTTTGTCAAGGGTTTTGCGTGATTTTTATTGCTGTTGAAAACCAGAAAGTTGTAATTTTTATTTACAATTTGTTTTGTTGATTGTTAAAATTCAGGTTCGGGATTTCGCTGATTTTTGACCTTTGCGAGTCTGAGGTTCCGTTCAGCCGAGGCCTGATTCCATGTATTGAAGCTCCGAAGCCATCTTCCGTTAAAAACAAGTGATTTTTTCAATTAAGAATGCTGGGGGGAAACGGGATTGGTGTCGGTTAACTTGATAAAGTCCGGTCCCCCGTTTTGTACATTGTACATTGTTCATTGTACATTGATCAGTTTCCGGTAGGGGAGGGTGGCCAAACGGAATGGTGCATTTGCTGTTCGTTTCTGCTTGTGCTTGCGGGTGGCACGGTTGGTCGGTTGTCCTTGCTCTTGCGGGTTGTGCGGGTTGCGATGCGCACTGCTCTGGCGGGTAGCTCATATCGCTCATATCTTAACGTTTCAGTAGCCAATCGGTGACCGGCACACAGCGCACAGTATATTCTCCCTCTTGAATATCACGCTGTTCTCCTTGCATCATGACGAGGGTGAGATTTCGGCACCGTGTAGCGGCGGCACCTTTCAGAAGGCCGCCGATTTCACGGTTGTAAAGTTTTGTTGTCGGATTGCTGAAATCGTAGGTCGCTTGCACCAATTCCGTTACGTGTCCTTGATCCACAACGGCGAAATCCACCTCATAACTGCGGTTCTCTCGCAGATAAAACAGTTCTTGCGTGGCGTATTCCATGCGACGGAGCAGCTCCACGCACACCACATTCTCCAAACGCCACCCCCAGCTGTCGGTTTGGAGGACATCGGAGTGATCCGTGACGAATGCCGTATCGATGGCATAGACCTTACGGTGGTTCTGCCGCTCAATGCTCTTGAACGAATAGCGCGGAACCAGACGCACAAGGTAGGATTTTTCGATATAGTTGACGTAATTCTTGGCCGTGTGAATTGATTTCAATCGGTAAGTCTCTTGAATATCCTGATAGTTCACCTCTTGGCAAAAACGGTCGAGGAGTCCGTTGGCGATTTGCTGCAACGTCTTCTTATAACGAATCTTATACCTCTTGCAGATATCCTTGTTGATGATGGCATCAAGCAGGGAGCGAACATATTTGCTTTGATTCCTCATGTTAAAGGTTTCGGGCAGTCCCCCCGACATCAGATAGTTGTCGAGAGCATGTTGCCGCAAGCCCTCCGCCTTGGTGGTCAGCCCTTGGGTATCAACATTTTTCGCCACACAATAGTCTTCGTATGAGAAAGGGAAGAGGTGAATTTCGTTGTAACGTCCGGTAATATGCGTACTCAAGTCGTCGCTCAGCAGATTGGCGTTACTTCCGGTCAGAATCAAATGTAACTTCTGCCGTAACAGTCGGTTGACGAACAACGGCCATTGGTCGATATTCTGCACCTCATCGAGGAAAAGATAGTCGAACTCTCCATAGATCCGATAAAGGTTCTCCATCAGGAGGTTCATCTCGGTAGCTTTCAGGGAAGCCAACACGGCGTCATCGAAGTTGGCGTAGGCAAAAGACACGCCGCTCTCTTTAAGCACTTTCTGGCATAAGGTGGACTTTCCGCAACGCCGTACCCCGATAACGATTTGTGCCACAGGGCTGTCCAGTTCCAATTGTGACTCTTCCCTCCGGGTGACAAACTGGCTGTAATCGGTGCTTTCCAGTTCCTCACGTTGGTCGCGCAACACTCTTTCCAATTCATTCATTTCCGCAATATTTTAATTCGCCGCAAAAATACACTTTTTCAATGAATTACAATTCCAAAGTGCACTAAACGGTAAATTTTTAATTTTGTAAACTGCACTAAACGGTAAGAATTTGAGGGGATGGATTGCAATAAATGTGCACAAGCGATTGTGGTACCATCATGGAGAGAGAAATCAACTGGCAGGAGGGTCTTCCCGTCTCTATAGGCGAGTGTCAACATCTTAAAGTCAAGTGTCATGTTGTGCGTGACGTGGGAGAAAACCTTGCCAATCAGTTCCATACGACGCCCGGTCTTGGGCAGGTCGGGGCCGAGGCCTCGCCACGGCTTTCCAGCAACTTCCTCAGCCGCCCGAACACCTTATATCCAACCGTCTTCCTTCCTATGCCACTGCTGTTGAGCAGCCAATAGAACTGGTCTTTGCCCGCCTTAAGCTGTTGTGCAAGTCTGCTGTCGGGAAAATTGTACGGACTCGAAACCTTGAAAAGGGGAAAAAGTAGCAGAAAAAGCAGTTCTTCTGCGGTTTTATTCGCAGCGTTGCACGCACTGGTCAGACCCAGTCCGCAGTCCGTCGCTTTTGTTGTCTTTATGATATCATAGATGACCTTCTTAGCCTCTTTTGTCTTTTTTTGAAAAGACTTCCGACTTCATCAGTTTTTATTGTATTTTTGCAGCGTGGCATATTGATTGGCTTTTTGTATTTAAGCATTACAAAAACACTGAATTTCAGTTAATTATGCAAGTCCTTATGCCGGTTTTTTAATTTATTTTGCTCATTCCCTGCTCGCTGGGTGAGCTTGAGAATCTTAAATAAAAAATGAAAAGAGGCATATTGTACTTTGATAATTAATAGTGATAAGAACGTTTACTAAGACATCAATGGTACGGAATTGATATTGATGCTTGAAGCAGCCACCCAAGAAGTGGTGGATGCGGTTTTTGTCGAGCATCCGCATATATTGATTGCTTTAGACAACCTGTTTAAAGGCAACGACCAATTGAAAACCAGCACTGCCCTGCAAATGCGCGATGTCGGAGTGGAATTTAGGACGATATAAAAGGAGTTTTTATGAACTTACAAGAAATATATAGCAGGTTACAATTAACGGACGATTGCCTTATAAGAATGTCCGATACTAAGTGGCGAAGCAAGGTGTCGCTTCCAAGTCGCATTTACCGTTTGTTGGAAAAAAACGACTTGCTCAAGACTTTGGATGCATTCTTCTGTTTCGACAACAAACCGCTTATCCTATTTTTCAATCTTGGAGATGAAAATAAGAAAAAAGAGCTTCATAAAGCCATTTGGAATTTCAATGAATCACCAATTGCTATTATTGTCGAAAACAATGCTGTTGAGATTTTCAATGGTTTTTCAATTGATGAAAACACAAAACTGCTGAAATCTTTAGGCACAGCCGACACACTGAATGATTTTACCTATTTTGAGCTTGTTACAGGAAAGACTTGGGAGAAGTATCAAGATGAATTAAGTCATAAAAATAGGGTTGATAATAAATTATTGGAGAACATTGAGGCAGCGCAAGGTTTGATGATGAATCTTGGACTATCTCAGACTGTGGTTAATGCCTTAATCGGAAAAATTATCTTCTATCGCTATTTGATAGACCGTAAAGTAAGACTAAATTATCAGGGTAAGGAGAGATGGGATAATAGAGACTTGTGTGAATGCTTGGCTGACAAAGATAGTTTTTTTGCCTTTGTCCGTCATTTGGAGAACAAGGAAACGGGATTTAATGGTGACATGTTCAGAATCACTCCTGAGGATTATCAACATATTAGTCAAGATACACTAAATGTGCTTATTAGGCTATTAGAGAGTGAAGACCTTCCAGCAGGCCAGCGTTCTTTGTTCGACATATATGATTTCTCTATTCTTCCGATAGAGTTCATAAGTAATATGTATGAAAAGTTTATCGGAGTTGACAAACAGAACAAAGAAAGTGCATATTATACACCGACTTTCTTGGTTGATTACGTTGTCGCTGAAACAGTTGAAAAACATTTGAGTGCCAACGACAACTATAACTGTCGGATATTAGACCCTTCTTGTGGGTCAGGCATTTTCTTGGTTGAGTCTTTGCGAAGAATCATAGAAAAATATGTAAAGGTCAAGAAGATCAAGAATACAAACAGTGAATCGTTCAGGGAAGGACTTAAGAAGCTGGTTTGCGATAATATCTTTGGCATAGACAAAGACTATGACGCTATTCAGGTGGCAATATTCTCCATTTACCTAACCATGCTTGATTATCAAGAACCTGCGGACATCGAAAAGTTCAAGTTCCCAAATTTGTACGGAACTAATCTGATCTGTAGCGACACTTTTGATGTTGAAAACATGGAATTAAAGGAACTGGAGGAAAAGCAATTGCAATTTGATTATATTATTGGAAATCCGCCTTGGAAAGGTTCTGGCGGTGACCAGCAAGCAAAGACCTATCTCAGCAGCAGAAGGAAAAAAGAACATAGAGAAACAAATGCCATCGGAGTAAACAACAATGAATTAGCAGAGTATTTTGTGTTCAGAGTGAGCGATTTTTGTTCTGCAAACACAGAAGTGGCTTTGATAATTCATAGCACATCTTTATATAATTCGAAAGATGGAGTAAGCGTTTTCCGTAAGTATTTGCTTGATCAATTTTATATTAAAGGTGTAACAGAATTAGCTTGTGTTAGGAAAGAGGTTTTTGATAAATCTAACGATAAAGCAATAGCACCAGCTTGCGTATTGTTTTACAAATACGCAAACGGCAGAAATACGGATTCTAATATTATTACACATATTTCCATAAAGCCAAGCCGTTTCTTTTCTTTGTTCAAAGTTTTCTCAATTTCTAGAAACGACATTCAAAAAGTGCAACAAAATCGTTTAAAGGAAAACGATTGGTTGTGGAAAGTTCTAGTGTATGGGTCATATTTGGATTTTATTTTGATTTCAAGATTAATAAAGAAGGTTACGGTTGGATCGGTAATTAAAGATAGCAATCGGTTCATTCATGCTACTGGCGTAGAATTCAGTGAAAATGATGTAAAATATGATTCTTCATCGTGGACAGGTAGGTGTTTTATTAATACACGTGCAGTAAATTGTTTTTTCTTGGATCCCGATAAGATAGGGACTTCCCATGTACAGAAACTGAGGAGGAACAGAAGTACCCAGCAAGATATTTTCTTGGCACCGATGCTTCTTGTCAGGCATGGCTTGGATGTTGATAAACTAATAGCCAGATCTGTAATATCAAATAAAGATGCTGTTTTTAAGAAATCACTGTTGTCTATCAAGGCATACAAACCTGAAGATATTAATGTATTGAAAAGCATATCATGTTCCTATGCCTCTGAAATCTTCTCTTATTTGTCAATCCTTACCTTTTCTTCAGTAGGTATTGAAAGAGAAAATGCCAAAACGCAAGAGTTACTCGGCACTCCTTATGTTGAGGTTGACAATCGGTTTTACGATGAAATAGAATTTTTAAACACTCTTCTTTATCAAGAGAACAAGAAAACTTTGGTGGATGAGATTAAAACAAGCAAAATAATAGCGGAAATTGAAGAAAAAGAAGATAATCTTAATAAAGCTATAAAAGTAGCATTAGGATTAAGCGATGATGAATTGGATCTTGTTGATTACGCATTAAATGTAAATCGTCATGTTGTTCGAATTAATAGTACCAATACTATTTCTAAAAGAATCGAATTATTACGTAATTGCCCTGCTTTTATGGTAATCAAAAAAGAAGATAAGCAGTTGTTTGATTATGCCCAAGTATATATCAATAGATATTCTAATAGTTTCAATAGAAACGGCAAACGTTTTATGGTAGATATTCATTATTCTGAACAAATGATTGGTATGTTTTTCAGAGTGATTGATGAAAAAGATTTTACCAAAGAAATACTTGTTTCCCAAACTGACGACAATTTGTTAGCTTTGGCAACTAAACTATCGTCTCAACGAATAACAGACCATTTGTTTGTTCAAAAAGATGTTCGCGGTTTTGAGAAAGAGTTTTTCTACGTTTTCAAGCCGAATGAAAAGCGGTTGTGGCACAAGGCTATCGCCCAACTGGATGTGAATGAGTTTTCGGATGCTATGTTAAGAGCGGGAGGGGATAGAAATGAATAACATACCTGATGCATCTAATTTCGTTGGCACGCAAACATTTAGTAATAGCGAGTTTGAATCCTTGCTGGTTTGTTGTGTTAGTATCTATAATGAATTCGTTGGCACTAACTTAAGATGTGCTGGTAGGGAAGAAAAAATCAGAGACATTTTCTTTGATAAGTTAAATAATGATGTTTATAGAGATAATCACCCAACTCTTCAAAATTATCATTTTGAAAAAGAACCGCAAGAAAACACAGGTTCGCTTGATATAAAAGCGAAAACGTTGAATCCATATATGAGTACTAAAGCTTTTTTTTGCATTGAGTGTAAAAGGCTGGGAATTGGCAAAGATGGGCATGCAACGGAATTAAATATTGAATATGTGAAGAATGGTATTTGTCGTTTTGTAAGCGATTATTATTCTTCTTATTTTGGATGCAATGCCATGTTTGGCTTTTTTGTAAATAAGGTATGTGTTCAGACTGAAATAATAGACAGTATCAATTCAAAATTGAATACTGATTATACAAATACTCAAGGACGCAAAGTGAATGCTAGAGGGAAAACAGGTTTGCATTATGTTGATTTTGCGAACGGATATAGGCATTCATACATATCCACTCACACTCATGTTTCGGGCAAAGAATTGGTTTTGTATCATCTATTGTTTGATTTTTCCAATAATATAATATGATACTCTCTTTGAATCCGATCTTTCTTATGTTGGCATCTGTTTCTACAATTATGTGTGCCATATCGGGAATGGTGGAAACCATGTGTGACATTCGTTTTTTACAGGTATGCATTCCCTAACGTGAAGGGTAACAGGAATGTTGGCGTAGGTGAGAATCACACGCCCCCCTCAACCACCTTCACCTCATCCTCCGTCAACCCATACAATCCATATACCAGCCCGTCAATCTCCCGCTCCCACGCACCTGTGTCCGCCTGCGAGTTCGCCTCCTTCGCGGCAAGGATCTTGTCAACTAAGGCGATGATGGGTTGCTGCTGGAAGGAGTCAACTTTTGGCAATGGAATTCCTAATAGCGGATCTTTATCCAATTTCAACATAGCACCTTGTTGTTTCCCTTTGTTCCTCAGCCAAAACGCTATCAATTTTGAATTTAACACCCCTATTAAAAAGCGCATTTTCCACCGAATGGTTCTTATAAAAAACAATGCTCTGGACCCATAGAAAGCGTCTGTTGTATAATAAAACTTTGGATATTCACATCGAACTTGAGAAACAATCTTTTCATTTCCTTCTCTAAAAAAGTTCTCATCACGCTCTCTATGTACAAAAAAGTATGGTTTATTCGGAGATTTATACTTTATTTTTGATAATATCAATGCTGCTTTATACGGCTCAAAGTGCATTTGAAGATTCGGTAAACCTTCTAGCGTGGTTTTGGAATAATTCTTCGCAGACATGTAGATCAGATACTTTTCAATAGGATACGAAACATATCTGTCTTTTATGCCTGTAAAAAACGGTTTTATATATCTTCTTTCTCGCTCAGAAAAACCATTTGTACTATAGACTATAAATAAATCGTCTAACGCCGGTACAATACCTTGCCCTATCTCTTTATTTTGTAAATACAGCTTGTTTATAGCAATTTTATCTAAAATCTCATTACTATCGGAAAAGGTCAACAAGTTATCAATATATTTTACTCGTTCAAAAGTAGGAGACATAAATTTCGTCTTGTTGTCTTCCTTTTTGAGTAAAGATAACATACTTTCTCCATTGGCACCTGTTTCAAGATATCGATAATCAACAATATAGTTGTCAGATTTGTTATCTTTCTTAAACATCATCACCATTGTTTGAATATCAGCATTCTCAAACACCATATACTCGTTGAAATCCAGTAATTGAAGAATTTTAGTCTCAATTACAATTTTGTTACGCAACTTCTTGGCACCAGCACTTGTTGTCCAATTATTTTGAGCAATAAAACAAAGTGTTCCGTAATCTTTGATTAAATCTATTCCGAGACAGGCAAATCCATACCACAAATCCATCTTCCCCATGTAATAGGGACTTCTTTCTCTAAAACCATCAAAGGCAGACCTATTGGTGTATTCTTTAATATACGGCGGATTCCCAATCACCACGTCGAACCCGTCTTTCACTCCAAACATCCACTCGGCATCGAAGAAGGGCGAGGAGGCATTCTGGTCGTAGGGGTTCCAGGCGACGAGCTGGCGGGCATCGTCGCTGCCAAAACCAGACAGGTCGGCAATCATCCTTTCCAATTCCTCCCGTATAGCGTCATCTTCGGAACGGAATTTCTTTTTATTACGGGCAGTACGGGTGTAGAATAGTTTCTTTCTAACTTCCAAGAGTTCATCCTTCTTATCCTCTATTTCTGCACTGGAAATGGTGCCACCGTGCCGGTCAACGCCAATCAACGTGTTGGCACAAACGAACTTGGTTTCCAAGTTGGGCAAAGGCAGGATGCTGTCGTTGTTCTGTTCGCTGATGAGCGAGATGAAGAAACGGAGCTTCGAGATCTGCATGGCAATGGGCTGGATGTCAACACCGTAGATGCAGTTCTGGATGATGAAGAGCTTGCGGGCGTAGTCGGGATTGGCCAGACGGAGGTTGAAGGCGTTTTCGATTTCATCGAGCTGCAGCTTGCGCGTCTCCGCATCGTTGGTCTTGATGTAGGCCTGCTCCGCTTGCGCACCCGCGGCGGTCTTGATGAACGCCTCCCAATGGGCGTTGCCGGGGTCAATCTGCCGCAACACATGTACCATCTGCTGTAACATACCCATCGGGAAGGCACCCGAGCCGCACGCAGGATCGAGAATTTTCACATGGTAGAGCGAGGCCATCACCTGCTTGCGCTGCTCGTCGGTGAGCTCGGCCTGCACCCCGTCGCGGTATTCCAAAAGACCGCGGATCTGCTGCTCGTCAATGCCGGCTTTGGCCAGATGTTGCACCAACGACTCGTTCACCATATACTCCACGATCTCACGCGGGGTGTAGTAGGAACCCGTCGCCTTGCGGGCAGTCTCCTGCGTCTCGGGGTTATACGCCCCCAGGAGGTTCTCGAACACGCGCCCCAACAGCTCCGGGTCGAGCGAGATGTCTTGCTCGATGGGCGTGTTTTCCTCCACCGTGAAGACATATTTCTCGAAAAGGGTAATCAAACCGCAGTGTCCGTCATTTACGTCTTCGCGGAAGAAAAGCATGTCTGGCACAATGGCGCGACGTTTCGCCTCTTTGCTGAAACCGTCGTAATAGTTCTGGCCGTTGTCCAACCGTTCAAACAATCCGCCATTCAGATAGGGAATATTCTTGAAAAGAGCCATAAACTCCTCTCTTCCGATATTCAGCAGGTCGTCGCCCCTGTAGAGACTGTTTACCCCGTAGCCTTCGTTCCTGCCGTGATAGGATTCGGGAATGAACTTGCGGTCCGGTTTTTCGCAGTTGAGCGTCGCAAAGAAGAGATTTTGCAGAATGGCGTTGTAGTAGTTGTGTGCGCTGACACTTTGAGGATTGAAATCCTTCACAATGCGTTTCAGTTCCTGCTTGTTGAACAATGAGGCAGGTATCAGTCCTTTCTCCTTGATAAACCAGATGAAGAGCATGCGGGTGATGATGCGGATGACGGTCTCGTCGCGGCTCTCTTTGCCATGTCCGTCTTTCGGCCAGGCAGGGAAATGCATCCGTCCGATGCCGACCAGTGACATAGCCCACTGATACCACTCGAAAAGTTCGTCGTAAAACCGTTTCGACAGCAGTTTGACATCAAACACTTCGAGCCATTTCTTGTAGAGACTGTCGAAGTTGTTAGCGCGGTTGCCCTCCATCCGTTTCAGCAGGTCACAATGGCCTCGGTGGGCATTGGTGCAATTGATGTTGTGAAGTACAGACACTTTGCCCAATTTTTCGCCAATATTGCCGCTTCGAGTGTAGTTTCCGCGCTCGCAAGTGGCAATGGACAATCGCTCTGCCTGCCTAATCATCACCACCACCGGTTTGTCAACAGCCAGCTTGTTGAAAGCGCGGGTAATGTTGGCGGCAACGGTGCGCGAGAGTTTGGCATCAGGCATCACCTCAATGGCGAAAATGAACATGCCTTTGTATTTCTCGTCTTTGGCACCCTCTATAGCCGTCCGAAATTCCAAATTGTCGCGGTGACCGTCAAAGGTGCGTTCGTCAATCAGAGCCACGAACCAAGTGGCCGTCACGATACCCAAGGCCTCTTTGGCCGCCTTTGAAAGGGATCTGCCTGCAAACAAATCTTTTGTCTGCAAAGGCTTTCCGGCACCGAGGGTGTAACGCATTTCCAATTGGTCGAGCAGGCATAGTGATGCTTTACGCAAGTCGCTCTTGGTGAACAGTTTGAGTGTCTCTTTCATAACTTTGCTGTATTATTCGTGATTCATTTCCGATACCAAATCCCAGGCAATGAGGTCGTATTTGCCGATGTCGGTGTGCTCTTCGATGGTCTCGTCGCGATTGCCCTGTACCACGTTGTCGGGGTTGCCATTCAGCAAATCCATCACGGCATTGATGGTGGTCTGTTGGTCTCGCGGGGCGAACCATCCCGTGATGACGTGCGCCAGACGCTTTAAGGCATTAGGATTTGCGGCGAGAATATCTTGAGGCAGGAAGGTTTGCTCTTTCTTATGGTCGGCGAGCAGCTTCAACACTTCGGCCTTGTCAATTGATTTGAAGTCGGGGTCGGATTGCTCGTCCGTAGGCAGACAGAGCAGATGGAAACTCTTGTTGTCATCGCGATGGCGCAACAAAGCCACAAGACATTCGGGGTAGTCGGCATATGGTCTCAGGTTCCAGCGGAAGCCCGAGAAAGCGCCGTTGGGCATTTCCTCCAACTCTTTCAAACGGTCTGAATTCTGCACAAACTGCTCGGCATCAGCCTTAAACTCGGATAGAGACAACAGATCGAAAGTGGGCGTTCCCATATCCTCAATTTCGCCCACCTGGTCATCGTGTATCGATTTCAGACTGCGAGCATCCTGACTTTGGCGGAACTGGTTGTTCACTTCCATTTGGGCGATGGTTTCGTTGGCCTGCAACGTTTCCGAACCGGCCACATTCATGGCCACCATGCGGTTGCTCACACGCTCGGAAAGACCGAGATAGGATTCTATGTCCTTCGAAGGCCAGAAGTTGACGCTCTGTATCTTACTGTTGGGTGACCCTATACGGTCGATACGGCCGAAACGCTGGATAAGGCGCACAGGGTTCCAGTGAATGTCGTAATTGACCACCGTGTCGGCATCCTGCAAGTTCTGACCTTCGCTCACACAGTCAGTGGCCACCAAAATGGTGACAGGATGCAGGAGCTGTTCCTGCACCGTTTTGTGCACCGGCGATTTGAAAATCAACTCTTTCCAAATGGCATACAATTCCTTCGGCTTGTCTTTGTAATCTTCAAGGTTGATGTGGTTGGACTTGTAAAGCGTATCCCACTTCTTTTCCATAAACAGCTTGCTGTACGGTGCAAAGCGTTCCAGCTTTTCTTCAAGCACATTTGAATCGATGTCACCTGTGACCAGCTCCACATCGGCGAACAAACCGTTGATTTGGTCGTAAAGATATTGTGCCGTGTCGGCATAGGAGGTGAAGACCACCACTTTCCGACCTTTGCGCTGACGGATCACCTCTTTAAGTGTCTCTAATTTCTCATCTTTCCTGCTTCCGCTCTTGATTTCATTTCCATACTGTTCGAGGTTGGCGATAAGGCGGTTCAGAATGGAGATGTCTTTCTTCAAATCATGGACATAATCTTCAATCCGCTTCATCTTGGCAAAGTCGATGGTGCGTTTGCCAATGGTTTCAATGTCTTCCGCCCCTTCTTCATCAACAATCTCCTCATCGTCAAAGTCGGCACTTGCACGCCGCATAGCCCGTTCCAACCAATCCTCATGCAAATTCCTCACTTTGGTCAGTGTGGAAAGGCAGGAATCCCAACAGCTTTCCAATCGTTTGATAAATAACGAAATCATCATGCCCGCCAAAGAAAGCTCGCGTAGAGCGTTATTGTCCCATGGGATTTTTCCACCGTAATGGCTTTTGATGGACTGCTTTACAATCCAATTCTGAATCACGATTTGTTGCAAAGCCTCTTTGTTGCTTTCCTTCCTCAATGCCACCAATATGGTGTATAACAGTTCCTCGTCATCAGTCAAACCTTTTTTGGCTTTCTGATTCTCAGCCATTTGAAGGACTATGCCTGCCTGCTTGATGAATGATTCTTTTAGCTCATAATTGTATTGGGTGGGCTGGTATGCCGTCAGCCGGAGGATTTTCATGTCGTCGTACATGGCATCAATATCCTTGTATTTTCCAATGTTCTGCACCCCCACATGCTCATTTTGGGGTGGCAGTTGCGAAGGGAATTGCAAGCTTGGCTCGAAAGAAGTGACGAAAGCGCGGTTGCGGGCGATAATCAGTTCGTCGGTAAGAGTGAAGAAGTGGTGTACGTTACTTAACTTTCCGCGAAGGGTGTTCACGGTATGGTTAGGTTCGCTTGCCCATTCGGTGTATTTGGCGTTGGCCTGCTGGAAAATGGTGCGCAGAATATCGGTTTCGGCATCGGGTGTCGGCAACTTGAACTCGTCATAGAAGTGTCGGTTCTCGTCATAACCGATGAGTTTAAACTGGTTGCGGATGTCTTTCAACCCCGTGTTGATAGGCGTGGCCGACAACAGCAACACTTTCACGGTGTGCCCGCGTTTGGCTGATTCGTTGATGATGTCATCTAACAACATGTTGTAGCGGCACGATTTGTCGTTGCGGAGATTATGGCTCTCATCCACCACCACGAGCAGCTTTTCATAATCTTGAATAGCTGATTTGGTGATATTGTCGCTATAGTTGCTAAGACGATTCTGCTGCAAGTCCGTATGGCAGCGCACAACATAGTTGAACCGATCCTCCTCGAAACGGGAATTGGCATTCACCAAATATTTGGTCCAGTTGTTGCGCAGTTTCTTCGGGCATAGAACCACGGTATGGTAGCCGTTGTTCTGGAAGTACTTGATGACCCCGAGGGCGGAGAAGGTCTTACCGAGACCTACGGCATCGGCAAGGATGGCTCCGCCGTAACGGGTAAGCAACTTGACCAACGAGACGACCCCGCTTTGTTGGAAACTGTACAGCGTCTGCCACACCTTCGACTTCTGCAGAAACTCCATATCACGCTTATACTCAAGCGATTCGTTCATCTCAATGTCGGCCCTGAAAAACTCGAAGAGAATCTTGTAATAAATCTCCTCGGGGGTATAAGCCTTGAACATCCGCTCAATCTGTTCGATGATATATGCTTTGGCATTTTTATTCTTGGTTTTCCCCTTCGCAGCGGGTATGGGGATATCCGTGGCCGCCACATGTTCCCAAATATCCTTGAACCAAGTTCTCAAATCCCGAACCGTGGCGTTGTCGCGTCCGGTCTCCACCATGTTCAGCTCCACATTGGCACTCTCTTTGATGCCCAGTCCGGCTTCGGTGAGGTTAGAACTGCCCACAATGCCATAATCGTGAATGGCATCGGTTTTGTCCTCAAACAGATAAGATTTGGCGTGACAGAAAGTGTTGTTGATGGTCCGAACTTCCACGGAAGCCTGTTTCAGAAATGTAACGGCATTTCGGGCATAAAACGGCAACTGGAAGCCACTTTCCAAAGCGCTGTAACCCTGAAGCAGGTCAACAGCCCGTTTCAGAAATTTCTCGTCGCGCATCATGTCGTGGATGTCGCCCAACACGATACGGTACTTGTTATCCTTGGAGAGTTCGGTATAAAGGATGTGCAGGGCGGCGATGGAGATGAAGCCCGTCACAATATCCATTCTGCCTGTCCTGCCCTTTTCGGGGCTGGAATATTCGGCTATGCAGTCCCACACCGTCCGGATGGTCTGGGTGGAACCATAGATGTGCTTGTTGTCTATCAGCATGGCTATATAGTTTTAGTCAGCACCAAAACTATATCTCCAGGCTTTGCTTACAGGTAACTACAAAAGACCTCAGGACACAAAAGAAGCGCGTTCATGCTCATCTCTCGTGTCATGAGGTCGTAGGATTACCTGTACTACTAAGATATAAGTCATGCCCGCGCTGATACACGGGCATCGGCTGACTTATTCATAAGCAGTACATCAATGAAATTTCCTACGTTTCATGACACTCTGAATAAATAGCTGATGCTATAATATGAAATATGTTACTTTACCTTTCCTTTGTTATTATTCCAAACTTTCGTTATTATCTGATTCTTTGACAATTGTTCTTATTATCAAGCACTTCCGAAACGGTTTGACCACTTTAGTCGGCGTGCTTGGTTAACAGGTGCAAAAATACAAAAAATTAGTACGGTAGGTGAGATTCTTTTCAACATGGTTCTACAACAGACAATGACGGAGAATGGGGGAACTATGAATGTTGTTCTGTTTTAGTATCGTCATAAATCAATCAATGTACTAAAAGAATTTTGTATTTTTGCCGAATCAAATCCTGATAAAGATAACAATGGTAACTATTAAGAAAATAGAGATAAACGGATTCTTCGGAAAAGGTGATTTTGAATGGATTCTTGACCCAGTGGTGAATATTTTGGGTGGAAAAAACGGCAGCGGCAAGACATCTATTTTCAAATTATGTTATGCCTTATTGTCGAATGAACGGATCTTTGACGATCAAGACAAACATTTTTCGACTCTTTTTGAGAAAGCAATTATTACCTTTAGCAATAGTTGGACATTGACATGGGAGAAGAAAGAGCAGAAAGTTCTTACCTTAGATATGAGTGGGGCAGTGCCTCAATTGCATAGGATTGCGTCCGTAATCCGTGATGAAAACGGACAAGAAAGGAAGTTTGCTGAATTAAAGCCGCTTGTGGAGGTATATCTTATCAATTCATTTGAGCAACACATTTCGCGCGCCGTTCAATATGCCCAACAGCCGAAAGCATTCAGTACGGATGATCCCATGATGATTGATTTGCTGATTGAGGATCAAATTAACATCCGTAACCGTGAGTTTTCGAGAGTGATGGAAGAAATGACCGATGCGCCAAAGGATGACGAAGAAGCACGTACTTCTTATATTCGAAACCACAAGCTGATATACGAGTCCTTGGGCTATTTTCTGACGGAATACGATAAACCATACATAAGTACTTTTGACTTTTCCAAAAACCAGCAGCAGTTTAGTTATAAAAAACTTTCCATGGGTGAGAAACAAGTGTTGCTGTTGCTGCTGATGGTAAGCAACACCAAACAATTGCCGTGCATATTCTTTATGGACGAACCCGATTTGAGTATGCATATCGACTGGAAGGAAGAGCTCGTAACCCGGTTGCATGAATTAAATCCCAATATGCAAATAATTCTGTCAACTCATTCACCGAGTGTGATTACAGGTTGGCATGACAAGGTGAAAGAAGTGGATCAGCTCATCAAGAGATAAGGAAGGTCTATGGCAACGCTGGAAAGTGCATTCAATCCTACTTATTCGGAAGACGCTTCCATTCTGACTGGCAATCCCAACAGAGTGACTGTTGAAGTGGAAGATACGATTGACAAGGCTTTTTGGAAAGACTTGCTTGCTGAATTGTGTCCGCAAAAAGAATTCCATTTTGACCCGTATCGAACTGTTCTCAACAAAGATGGTGAAGCAGAACAAAGAGGTAAAGGTAAGTCTCAAATCCTAAAATCATCTGCAAAATTTAACAATTGGCATATTGGTTGTGTGGATAGCGACTATGATTGGATTCTCTCTGATTCCACTGCAGATGGCGAGACTATCAATAATAACAAATACTTGTTGCAGACATACGCCTATTCCATTGAGAATCTGATGTGTTTGCCCTGCACGTTGGAGGATTTTTGTCGTGAAAACACGGAGGAGCCGGTGGCGTTTGATTTCACTGATTATATGAACAGACTTTCTGAGACTGTTTATCCCTTGTTGGTGTGGTCTGCGTATTTGTATGGAAAAGGCGACAAGAGTTTTACACCTACTGCGTGGAGGAACGTTTTAGTTAATACCGAAAGGGATACAGAATGCTCTTTGGCTCTCATCAAACTCAAAACGATTGAGAGAATTGAAGAACTTGACAAGGCTTTTGCTTCAGAAATAGCAGACAAAGACGAGTTTTGGGAATCTCTTTCCACCGAAAAAGACATCACGGCAGAAAGTGCATGTCTCTATGTGAGAGGTCATGATTTGTATGACCATCTCGTCAATTCTGTACTCAATCCGATCATATCATCCCTACGAAACAATCACTTTACTGCTTTGCGTAGTTCTAATATGAACGAGGATTCTCGTAATGCTGTCTTACAAGAATACAGCAAGAAGAACAAATCTGTCAAGGAATTGCTTGCCACGAACTATCGTTATAAGAATCAGACACCTCTTTATGACAAGATAAAGGAAGATGTGTCAAAGATTTGGGAGCAAGAGTGAATTGACAGAATCACAAATTGAAAATCTTGGGAATTTTAAATTGAAAATCTTGGGAATTTGTCCATTGTACATTGTACATTTTACATTGTCCATTGTGAATCCCCCCTCGTCCCGCCATTTCATACAACACCCCCGCCATTTCATACAATAGCCGCCCTGACCGTGCGCGTGGAATTGTTGGATGAACTATTTTTGCCGCCGAAATTTTAATCAAAATCAGTTCAAAACAGCAAAAACCATTCATCATGGAAGAAGAAATGAAAAACACGGGCGCATTCAATGAGAATGCGGAGGAAATGCCACAACCGGAAACCATCAATGAGAACACGGCTCCTGATAACACCGGGGAACAGCCGGAAAATAGAAGACCCTTAAAATGGTTTATCTTCTTTTTGTTCCTCGCAGTGGCAGCAAGTGTGACGACGATGTTGATCGTCAAGTCGTGCCATAACAAAGAAGAGTACGCCTACGAGTACGGATATGAGCCGTCAGACGGTCCTGTTTCCTACAACAAGGGTAAAAGCAACATCATCAACCCGGTCACCAAGGAGGTCATTGTCAAGGATATCGACTGGTGCCACTACTCCAGCAGCAACGACGAGGATCCCATCGTCCTCTTCGCCAAAAACGGGAAACGGGGATTCTGCAACATCGTGACCAACGAGGTCATCGTGGAGCCCACAACCTACACCAAAGCGTGGGTTTTCTCGGAAGGGCTGGCCGCCGTGGAGAAGAACGGCTACATCGGCTTCGTGAACACCAACGGCAAGGTGGCCATCGGCTTCAAATTCTCCTACCGTGGCAACCCGCTCTGCGATTTCGTCTTCCACAACGGGCACTGCGTGGTGGCAGATTCCTCTAACAAAATCGGGGTGATCGACCAGAGAGGTCGCTGGGTCATCAAACCGCTCTACGACAACATCGAACTGGCCAAGGATTACGCCATCGTCTATAAGGACGGCGACTTCAAGAAACAGATTGATTTCGAAGGAAATGTCCTGCAAGACGGAATCATTGACTATATCAACAATCTCTATTATGAGGTTAACTATGCCGACCTGCAAACCGGCGAGCAAAAGGTGGGGCAGACCAAAAACAACGATTATTACGAATACCGTGTCGGCGGTTATTCCGGCCTGATCGACGGTGAGGGCGGAATCATCACCCCGCCTATCTACACCGACATCGTAGGCATCACCCCCACACTGTTCAAAGCGCAACTGCAGGACTGGACCTCCATGGTGCTGATCGACCAGAAAGGGAAGGTGCTGTCGAAGGTGACGAGGTAGGTACGATGAAGGGCGATGAAAAAGATGACTGAATCCGCTTTAAAAAGTAAATTTTATCGGTCGGGGATGTCGGAGATATTTGA
>CAMJPH010000027.1 GCA_946407715.1 uncultured Bacteroidales bacterium
GTCGTCGAGGTTGGTCTCAACATTGAACGACACCCAGTTCGTACCAGCGGCCAGTGCTATCACCTGGGGAAGATCCGAGTGAATAACCGTGAGGTGCAGGGTGACAATGGAGTCGCAGCCGTTGGCTGCAGCGGCGGGGAAGACTGCCGTGTAGTTGCCGGATTCCGAATATGTGGTGCCGTTCCACTCGTAGCTGTTGATGGCATTGTCAACGGTGATTTCCTCTTCAATAGGTCCGGCAAAGTCGTCCACGAAGATTCCGTCAAGCATGGATTGGCATCCATTGTTATCAAGAACGATGAGGGTGTATTCGTCAGATTCCAGTCCGTTGAATTTAGGCGAGGATTGGAATTCTACTCCATCAATGGAATAGTGGTAGTTGTCGCCACAAGGGGCGATGACGGTGATTGCTCCGTTGAAAGGAGCGCAATTGGTGTTGTCCGTGACAGCAACATCGGGTTCCATCGGCGGGGTGTTCATGGTCACCGTCTGGGATGCATTGTTTTGGCAGCCGTTCCCATCAGTGACAGTGACACTGTAGAGACCTGCTACATTGACGGAAATACTATTGCTGTTGTTGTTGTTACTCCATATATAACTATTGTATGTCTCTTCCACACCGATAGTGGTGCTGGAACCTTGACAAAAACCGGGCGTGCCGGTAAACGTGATGACAGGAAGGTCATATACCGTGATGGTACCGCTCACACTGGCGGTGCCGCATTCAGAGTTGTTGGAGATAGTATAGTTGTAAGTGCCGGGAGTTGATACATTTCCTGCAATGAACCCGTTGACTAAACTCAATCCTTCAGGAAGACCAGTAGAAGTGAGGGTGCCGTTCTGCCCGTCAACCAAGATGTTCAGAGTTGAGCCGGGACATACGGATGGGTTTATTGCTGCTTGTGCGATGTTCACGGTGGGCAGCGGTCTCACTGTGACGCTGACACTTGCGGTGCTGGTGCAGCCGGTCGCTGTCTCGGTGACGGTGAGTGTGTAAATGCCGTTGTTGGCAATGGTGATGTCTCCGATGATGGGATTCGGATTTTCGGAAATGAAATCGTTGGGACCGGTCCATGCAAAAGTGGCATCTTCGGTGGAAGCCGAGCCTGTCAGTATCAGGTCTCCGCCCGCACAAGGATTGTTGGCCTGTGCTTGGGCGGTAATGGTGCTGCCGGTGGAACTCACCGTGACCTCTTTTGTGGAGGTACAGCCGGCTGTATTCTTAACCGTCACGTTGTAGTTGCCTGCTGAAAGTTCGCTGAATACGTTGGATGTTTGAAAGTCTGTGCCGTTAATGGAGTAGGAGAAGTTGGTACCAGTAGGAGAGTTAACCATGATGCGGCCGTTGTAGGGTGCAAGACAGCTGCTGTTGCTCACTGTGGAAACGGTCGGAACGGCGGGGCTGCCTTGTGCTATAATCGTAGTAGAAGCACTGTTCGTACAACCGTTGTCGCCTGTGACATTCACGCTGTAGGTAATTTGCCCGGCATGGTCTGGTGTGATGTTGTGAATGGCATTGGTGGAGTTGTCTTCCCACACGCAGGAGACGAAGTTACCTTCTGCAGTGATCGTTTCGGTTGTCCCCTGACAAAGCGTTTCGGGAGCATTGATGCTCACGCTCGGCTTTGCCTTGATGGTGACAGAGCCTTCAGCGGTGGTGGATCCGCACTGGTTGTTGCTGATGGCGGTGACGGTGAAAATGCCGGCTGTCGTGGGGGTTCCCGTGATAGTCCCTGCGTTGTTGTTCAATCCGCTGAAATACAAACCGTTGGACAAGATGGCAGCAGTGGAGTTGCTGCAGTTGGTTGTGGTAACGTTAATCGTATTGATGTCCTCTCCCTCGCACACCTCGATATTGCTGTTGGAAAGGGAGATTGAGGGCAGCGGTTTCACTGTGATGGTGCCGTTGGTTTGTGCGTTTCCGCAGTTGGTTGAGGTGGTGACCGAAATGGGGAATGTGCCGACTGTGGTCGGATTACCGATGATTTGGCCGGTAGTGTTGTCAAAGCTCAAACCATCGGGAAGACCAGTGACTACGGTCGTGTTGTTGAACGGCGATACGGAAAGTCCCACAACAGCTGCATTCTGACAAACGCTGAAGGAGGAAGGCGAGAGGGTCACAGTGGGGGTGGAGTTCACCATAACGGTACCCGTGTCGCTGACAGATCCGCAGGTAGAGCTGCTCACAGTGACGTAGTAGGTGTGCGAACCCGTTGTCGGCGAACCCGAGATCTGACCGTTGGTGTAGGAGAGACCAGTGCCGGTAAGACCGCTGACGTTTATGTTTCCTCCCGAATATTCAACTGTGATAGGCGTGAATTCGGAACTGTTACAGAGGGTTTGGTTCTTGTTGTTAGAGAGGGAAATAGTCGGTCCGGGAGTCAGTGTGACGGCACATTGGGCTGTCACCGTACCGCAGTTGGTACTGGTAGTGGTGATGGTGATGGTGCCGGCCACTTCTGGAATACCCGTTATCTCACCCGACTGCGGGTTGTAGCTTAAGCCTGTAGGCAGGGTAGGAGTGACTGTTCCGCCGGAGGTGGTGGCTGTGATGGAAATGGCGTTGCCCTCACAAGCTGTCACTGTGCTTTGGGAGAGGATGGCCACCGGTTGCGGATTCACCGTGATGGTGCCGCTGGCAGTAGCGGTGCCGCAACTCGGCATGTAGTTGCTCGTCACCGTGATGGTGTATTCGCTGGTACCGTTGGGCGTGCCTGTGATGACACCATTGTCGGGATTGAAACTCAACCCCGGAAGTCCGGAGGAACTGGGCTCACCGCCGCTATAAGTGACGGTGATATTGTTGATGGCTGTTCCTGCGCAAACCGTTTGGTTGTAATTGTTGGAAAGTGTGACGGCGGGTAGCGGGTTTACCGTAACGGTGGCCGTGACCGTGGTGCCGCATCCGTTGGAACTGTAGCCCGTGACGGTGTAGGTGGTTGTGCCGACCGTGCCTGTGGGTGGCGTGGCGGTATTGCTGTTGCTAAGACCGTTGCTCCAACTATAGGATGCCGCGTCACCACTGGCCGTCATTGTGAGGGAACTGTTCTGGCAGACAGAATAGTTGCCGCCGTTGTCTAAGGTGACGGTAGGGGATGATTGAACATTGGCAAAATGCACTTTATAAGTGTAATAAGAACCATCATTATGGGTGACCACTATGGTTGTATATGGATTCGAAACTGTGGCTTCCGAGTAAGTGATACCATTGATAAGACCTGACTCGGCTGTCGCGGATACTTCTGGAAAAGCGCCTGCACAAACAGGTTGGTTGTATTCATAAATGGCAAGACCTTGGGTGTTGAAAATGTTATACGCTGTATGGGGATTTCCCACAGCGCTTCCAAAGGCAGTGTTGTTTAACGCCAACAAATCGGATGCAGGAATAGCAGTCCCGCCAATTGACAAAGAAGCCAGTTTTTTGTTATAGACCAGCTCCATGTCATCAAAGTATAGCTTGTCATTTTCACTGCCTCCTCCTACTGTCTTATTTGTAGAAAAAGATGCCAAAATATACGATTGGGGTGCCTGGACGATATTTGTCAATGTCGGATTTGAGATTATGTTGTTGGCATCATCATAGTATGTGAATTTAAAATCAAAACGTTCCCAAAAATTGCTGGAGTTGCCATACGAAACCGCACCATGGTTCTTCACCATTTCGCAGAAGGCATTGGCGATTTTTCCGGTTTGTGCAGTGCCGGCTGAATGACTTGGAATGTCCTGGTAGTTGACATCTCCGTGAATGTGCATCTTACATGTCGCTATACTTGAAGAGCTGGCCATTTCAAATTTGACCCAAAGACGCACTGAATCAGGACGACCGGCCATAGACCATCTACATCCAGAACTGTCAGCGTCGGAACGTTTTGTATAAATTAGGTTTGCATCGCTTGAGGTGCTTGTACTTGCTACAACCATTTTTCCTAAGGTCATGGCACCATTCGCTTTGACACCCAGTACTTTTGTTGTATAAATCTGACAAGCGTGATTGTTCTCACCAAATCGGTCTGTCGCTGTGTTACTATGGTTACTGACAGCCCATGACCACGTTCCTTCAGCATCACTGAAAGAGTGCCATCCTCTGGGAATCGCACTGCCATTGGTTGTGCTGGTCCAGTTGCTGAACGAAGGGTTCGGAAATTGATAATGTTGTGCTGTCAAGTTGTTCATCATAAGGAACAGCAGCACGCTCAAAATGGTTAAAAGTTTTTTCATACTGTTTTTTTTTAATACTGTTTATTTTTTTATTCTTACTTTCTCTTTTTAAGGTTGTTTTGTGATTAGTGATTAGTGAGCAGTGAGCAGTAGGAAATCAAGAGACCTAAATCGTCTAATCGCAAAACGGCGGCAAAAATACAAAATATATGGCACACTCGGTCAAAAATCGCATATTAAAATTTATTTGTACCTGATTTTCAGCTATATAAAAATGTTAAATTTTATTAACAGCAAGTATCCCATGGTAGGTGTCATGTGTTAAAGAAAGAACCCACGGAACATGGTTGAGAACACATGCCGTGGGTTCTTGGCCGTAGAGACGCGTTGCAGCACGTCTCGGCTATCGTCTGTCCTGATATTACGGTTTCTTCAGTATCCATTCCGGATACATGGACGCGCCGGTCTTGTAGGCGTCATAGCCCAAGTATCCCAAAATGATGTTTAGGACGAACTGCGTGGGCAGGACGGCGAACATGAATTTCGCCAGTCTTGGGCGTTTCATGATTTTGGCCGCCTTTTGTTCCATACGCTTGAGGTCGGGAAGGATGTTCGGACCGAAATCGGTGACACTCACCAGCTCCAGTCCTCCGCTGGTGTAATGCGCGTTAAGTGCATCTACGGACTCGATTATCGCCGCTGCGCCGCCTTTCGAGAGCAGTTCGATGCCCAATTGGGTCTTCGGGTCAAAATTGGCAAAATCTTCCCGCAAGGCAAAGTCGTAGATAATCATGACCCCGCCCGGTTTCAATATACGGGTAGCCTCTTTGCTGATTTTCTCCTTGTCCGTGTTGTGGACAATGGTCTCGATGGCGTAGATGACATCCACGGAATTGTCCGGCATCTGTGGAATGCTGCTGTAGTCCTGCTGATACGTTTTGATGTTTTTCGGCGGGTTCTTCTCCTTGAACGGGGACAGATCGACCCCGACAAAGTTCACATCTGGATGCTTTTTGGCCAGATACATGATGTTTGCGGCCTGCCCGAAACCGAGTTCCATCACCGTGTCCCCCTTCTTGATGTATTTGGAAACTGTTTCAGCCATGTAGTACAGGTCTTCGGGGGAATAAGTGTCACCCTTGGAGATCCCAAAATGCACGAACCCTTCCTGTGAATGGAAATGCTTGTAAGCCCATCCGTTGACTATATAGTAGGAACGGATCTGTTTCAGGGAATTCTTTTCGCCTCGCACATATTTTTTCAGGTCGAGGAATTTTGACATTTCATCGATTTTGTCGTGAACTTGTTGGACATTGTCGTATTTTTCCATATTTGGTAACGTTGTTTATTTATGAATATTCTAAATTAGTCTTTTCTTGTGTTAAGATAAACGTATAAAATTGTGTTGAGGAACTATGCGGAAGCGGTCAGGGCTTCTTGAGAATCCACTCCTGATAGGTGACGACATCGGCTTTGACGGCGTCATAGCCGAGATAACCCACAATAACATTGAACATTATCGGCATGGGCAAAAGCTTAAACGCTGCTTTTGCGAATTTTCGCCGCCGTATCACCCTGTGTGTCAGTTTTTGCATACGCTTGACGTCGGGTAGCGTGTTCTTGGAGTAGTTGGTGACGTTTTCCAATGTCAGTCCCCCGCAAGTGTAATGCTTGTTTAGCGCGTCAACGGACTCGATCATGGCGGAGGCGCCGCCTTTCGAGATCAGTGCGACAGCAAGCTGGGTCTTTGGGTCAAAGGTTGACAATTCATCGCTCAGGGCAAAGTCGTAGATGATCATGACCCCGCCGGGTTTCAGCACACGGGTGGCTTCTCTGCAAATTTTTTCCTTGTCGGTGTTGTGGACGATGGTCTCGAAAGCGTAGATGACATCCACAGAGTTGTCCGCCAACTGGGGAAGCGAGCTGTAGTCCTGTCTGTATGTGGTGATGTTTTTCGGAGGGTTCTTCTCTTTAAATGGGCCCAGATCGACTCCGATGAATTTTGCATCGGGATGCTTTTTTGCAAGATATACGATATTTGCGGCCTGCCCGAAACCGAGTTCCATCACGGTGTCACCCTTTTTGATGTATTTGGAGACGGTGTCTGGAAGATAGTAAAGGTCTTTAGGGGAATATGTGTCGCCTTGGGAGATTCCAAAATGCACGAAACCCTCTTTTGAGTGGAATCGTTTGTAGGCCCATCCGCAAAGCCGGTAATAGGTTCGTACCTGTTTCAGGGAGTTTTTATCCCCTTTTACAAATTCCTCGAGGTCAAGGAATTCTGACATTTCGTCAATTTTGGCGTGAAGTTGAATGATACTGTCGTCTTGATTCATATTATATTTTTTATATCACTTGTCGTCTTTTATATCACTTGTCGTCTCCCACACGGAACAAAACCGCCGGTGGAAAAAAACGCGCAAAGATAAAAAATTCTGCAAAATGTTGGGAGAGATGGATGTTTTTTCATATCGCCGTTGTAGAGATGTGCCGTTGGCGAGTCTCTACGGCCTGCCCAACAAGAAGACTGCTTCCTCGAATGTCACCTCCTCTTCGCCGAGGTGTGCGGGCAGGTAGCCCATCTCTGCCGACTTTTCGGGAGTGAACAGGAAATAGGTGCAGGTGCATTCGGCACAGCACACCCCGTCGGGGCTGAGGATTTCGCCGTGGACGACCGCGAGGTTGCGGCGTTGCTCCACCAGACGGGCGTTCAGTCGGATATACGGCCACAGCGTACTCACCGGTTTGCGATAGCGCATCTCCATCTTGGCGGTGACGCCGGAGCCCTGTAGCTGGTAGAAGACCACCCATCCGCAAATCTCGTCCAACAAGGTGGCCTGGATGCCGCCGTGCAGCGTGTCAATCCAGCTCACAAAATTCGGGTTCGCCTTCCAGACGGAAACCACCTGCTCCCCGTCCCAGTAAAAGCGCATGTGTACGCCTTGAGGGTTGCCGGGGTTGCACCCGAAACAGTTGTATCCGTGTGTGTTGCCTATCCAGGGGTTGATGATTGCTTGCATTTTGCTTTAATTTGAAATTAGTAATTAGTAATTAGTGGTTAGTGGTGGTGATAGGAGAGTTGTCGGTGGTTATAAGTTTCAAGTTACAAATTATAAGTCACATATCACATATCATAAGTCTCACGTCTCACGTCTCACGTCTCACGTCTCACGTCTCACGTCTCAAAAAACGCGGCAAATGTACATAAATTACGAATATACACAGACAGATAAAATTGACGCTGTAGAGACGTTTCATGAAACGTCTCTACAATTTCAGAGGAAAAATATAAAAATTTGTAAGATATTGAGAAAAATGTATCTTTGCGGTCGGAATTTTAAAAAATAAATGGTTATGAGTTACAAAATTATTGACGTAGAAGGAATCGGCGATGTTTACGCCACGAAATTGGCAGAGGCCGGCATTAACACGGTGGAAGAGTTGTTGGAGGCCGCCAAGAAGCCCGTAGGTCGTGCTGCCCTGGCTGAGAAGACGGCCATTTCTCCGAAACTGATCCTCACGTGGGCCAACCATGCCGATTTGATGCGCATCAATGGAGTCGGTCCGCAATTCTCCGAACTGCTTGAGGCCGCCGGTGTGGACACCGTGAAGGAATTCCGCCACCGTGTCGCGGAGAATCTCTTCGCCAAACTGACCGAGATTAACGAGCAGAAACATCTTGTGGGACGTGTGCCTGCCGCCACCGAACTCCAGAAGATGATCGATCAGGCAAAAGAGATTGATCCGATGATGGAATACTAGGGCTGTTTGTAGAGACGCAAAATTTTGCGTCTCTACATTGCCTATTTTTGTATCTTTGCCGTTCAATTTTAATACGAGAAAAATGGATGACAACCTATGTAATTTGTTGATAACCAAAGGTGAACTGAAGCAAAGCATCTTTACGGTGACGTTGGAGACGATGCAACTTTTCAAGGATGCCGCGAAAAGTTTCGAGGAACATTACCGCGACAACTATGCCGATGACCACGACAGTATCTCGGTGCTGTTCACTAACAAGAACCAGTACCAGTTCATGCTCAAGTTCGGCGGCGATGTGCTGATCTTCCTCATGCATACCAACATTTTCGAGTTCTCCCGCGATCATGAGGTGATGCGCACCCCCTACATCAAAGAGGACAAGGATCGCTCCTATTGCGGTATGATCCAGATATTCAACTTCTTGGGCGATTCCCTGAAATACGACCGCGTGAACGACCTCGGCTATATGATTGGACGTATCTTCATTAACAAGGAGGGCCATTATTATATAGAAGGCAAACGCGAGTTAGCGCAGGTCATCAACAATTTCAGCAGCAACGAAATTTCTGCGGATGCGGTCAAGGAAATCCTCAGTTCTGCCATTCGATATACGCTGAATTTTGACCTTTTGGTGCCAAATTATGAGGATATGAAGATCATTACGGTGAATGATATCCTTCAATTAGAAGAGCAAACGAATCTTCTAAGAACTGGTAAACGTCTGGGATTCAGGTTTGAACAAGACAAAAACGAATAAGAAAAAATATTTTTTCGGATTTGGCGGAGCATATCAAAAAATGTGTACTTTTGCCGCGTCAAATTTGACAACTGATGGCGTGTTCGTCTAGTTGGCCTAGGACGTAAGATTTTCATTCTTAAAATCAGGGGTTCGAATCCCCTACACGCTACCACCAAGCAACCTCTAACAGGTTGCTTTTTTTTATTTCTAACTACCACCCCCAATAGCCTAAGTAAGTTTAAGCCTAAGCCTAAGTCTAAGTCTAAGTTTAAGTCTAAGTTTAAGTCTAAGTCATAGTTATAGTCAAAGTCCCCATGCCCTCCGCACACCGCGTCATCCCCGTCTTCCTGCCGATGCTGGCCTGCCCGCACCGTTGCGTCTATTGTAACCAGTATGTGATTTCCGGACAGCAGAAACTGCCTTCTTTAGAACAGGTTACGGCGTTGATAGACCGAAATTTGCAAACTATTCCGCATGATTGTCACAAGCGAGTCGCTTTCTTTGGCGGGAGCTTCACCTGTTTGCCCGAACCGGTTCAGAACCGCTATTTAGACGCGGTGCAGCCTTACCTTCAAGGTGGACGGATTGAGGGCATACAGCTTTCCACCCGCCCGGATTATATCGATGACCATATTCTGCAAAATCTTAAAAGCAAAGGTGTTACGCTGATTGAGTTGGGTGCGCAGTCGTTGAACGATGACATTTTGGCTCGTTGCGGGCGCGGGCATACCGTTGCGGATGTGGAGAATGCCTCCCGCCTGATCCGTCAACATGGCATCGACCTTGGGCTGCAGATGATGATCGGGCTTCCCGGCGACACGAAGGCGAAGGCGTTGCACACGGCGGAGCAGATTGTCGCGTTCAGAGCATCCTGCACGCGCATTTATCCAACATTGGTCGTTGACGGCACTGCTTTAGCCGATGATTACCGCAATGGCCGATATACGCCGTTGTCCTTGGAGGAGGCCGTGGACTGGTGCAAGGAACTTTATCGTTATTTTCAAGCAAATAGGATTACCATACTGAGATTGGGACTGCATCCCGCAAAGGATCTCCGTGAAGGGGAGCATCTGCTTGCAGGCCCGTTCCATATCTCTTTCAGAGAATTGGTACACACCGCGTTATGGCACGATCGCATCGCAGAGCAGATTGTCCGAGAGGGTAGGGAAGATGTCGTTGTAAAGGTGCCGCCTGGCGAGATGAATTACGCCGTCGGCTACGGCTCCGCGAATCGCAAAGCGTTCCCGAAGGTGAGACTTGAGACTTAAGACTTGAGACTTAAGACTTGACCTTTGACCTCGTAAACCGCACGCATCCAGCGCGTAACAAAAAAAAATCAAAATCCAACCGTTATCTGTTATATATATATTATATTTGCAGCCGCAAAAAAAATTCCGTTTTTGCGGTTAATTTGTTTATTATAAAATAGTTATATATATGAATATTTCTTACAAATGGCTGAAAGAATTGCTGAAATTCAACTTGACGGCGGAAGAGACTGCCACTTATCTGACAGATTGCGGATTGGAAGTTGAAGGGATAGACACGTTTGAGACGGTCAAGGGTGGTCTTCGCGGTCTGAAGATCGGCGAGGTGCTCACCTGCGAACCGCATCCCAACTCTGACCATCTTCACGTGACCACTGTCAATGTGGGGGAGGAAGAACCGCTTCACATCGTCTGTGGGGCTGCCAATGTCGCGGCAGGTCAGAAAGTGGTGGTCGCCACCATCGGCACGGTGCTTTACAACGGTGACGAGTCTTTCACCATCAAGAAATCCAAACTGCGCGGCGAGCTTTCGGAGGGCATGATTTGTGCGGAGGACGAAATCGGCCTCGGCACATCGCACGACGGCATCATGGTGTTGCCCGAAGATGTTGTGCCCGGCACCCCTGCGGCGGATTATTTCAAGATCGAAGCGGACACCATCTTCGAAATCGGGCTTACCCCGAACCGTTGTGACGCGATTTGTCACTTCGGCGTGGCCCGTGACCTCTATGCAGTCCTCGCCCAGCACGGTGTCTCCTGCTCCACGCTGGTGCGCCGCAACGCCCGCGAGGTGCAGCCCGTGGCCGGCGTCCACTCTCGCATCGACATCGTCATCGAGAATCAAAAAGACTGCCCCCGCTACTCTGGCGTGCTCATTGACGGTATCAAGGTGCAGGAGTCTCCCGAATGGCTGCAGACCAAGCTCAAATCCGTTGGCGTGCGCCCTATCAACAACATCGTGGACATCACCCAATACATCATGCTTGAGTTGGGACAGCCCATGCATGCTTTCGATGCCGACAAGATCGAGGGCAACAAGGTGATTGTCAAGAATCTGCCGGAGGGAACGCCTTTCGTCACCCTCGACGGCAACGAGGTCAAACTCAGTGCTGACGACCTGATGATTTGCAACGAGAAAGAGGGTATGTGCATCGCCGGTGTTTATGGCGGCTTGCACTCTGGTATCACCGAAAACACCACCCGCCTGTTCCTTGAGAGCGCTTACTTCAACCCCGTGAGCATCCGCAAAACTGCGAAACGCCACGGTCTGAAGACCGACGCATCGTTCCGTTACGAGCGCGGTTGCGACCCGTCCATCACCGTCTATGCGCTGAAACGTGCAGTGGAGCTGGTACTGGAACTGGCCGGCGGCTATCCCGTGATGAACATCCTCGACCGCTATCCCAATGAGATTGAACCCGTGCAAATCACCCTTTACTATGAAGAAGTCAACCAAGTGGCTGGCAAGGTGATTGAGAAACAGACGATTACAAAGATTTTAGTATTGCTGGATATGGAGGTGAAGCCTGCGGGTGACGACAAACTCATCGTGACCGTGCCCCAGAACAAGGCCGATGTGACCCGCCCGATTGACCTGATTGAGGAAATCCTGCGTATTTACGGATATAACAACATTGAGATACCCACAACGCTGACTTACGACATGTCTTGTCTGCGGCAGGGCGATAACGCCTACCAGATGCAGACGACCATCTCCAAGTATTTGGCAGACAACGGATTCTATGAGGTGATGAACAACTCTCTGACCAAGGCTGAATATGCCCAGCGTTTCGATTTTGTTGATGAGCGCGAGACGGTGAAACTGCTCAACCCGCTCAGCAGCGAACTGAATGCCATGCGTCAGAGCCTGCTTTTCTGTGGATTGGAGAATGTGAGCCGCAATGTGAACAACAAAACGGCTGACCTTCGCTTGTTCGAGTTCGGAAAAACGTATCATCTGAACCCGCAATCGGTTGTGGGCGACGATGTCACCGTTCGCTATCAGGAACGCGATATGATGTCCATCTTCGTGACGGGCAAGCAGGGCGACGACAATTGGGAGGGCAAGTCCGCAGAGGCCGATTTCTTCTATCTCCGCAACATGATTGACAATTTTCTGCTCAAGGTCAACTTCCCGATGGAGAAGATACAGCTTGTCACGGATACGGAGCCACGCATGTTCGCCCAGCATGTTTCGTACAAGGTAGATGATGTGACTCCGATTCACGTAGGTGTTCTCCGTGCCGATATTTTGCGCTGTTTCGATTTGAAAAAGGCGGTCTATTACGCGGAAATTGACGTTAAGGCCGTCAATGCGCTGCGGAAAACCGTTGTCAACTATACGCCCATCAACACGTATCCTGCCGTTCGCCGCGATCTGGCGTTGGTGGTGGACAAGAATGTGACGTATGACACGCTGGAGAAGATCGGCTACAAGTACGCTTCCAAGTTGCTGAAGCAGGTCAGCTTGTTCGATGTGTTTGAGGGAGCTGCCCTCGGCGACGGCAAAAAGTCGTATGCGTTGAATTTCGTGCTTCAGAGTGCCGACAGAACACTCACCGACGAGGAAATCAACAAGACGATGAACAAGTTGGTGGCGGCGTACGAGCGTGAGGTCGGAGCAAAATTGCGTTAACGGGTATTTCTTTACGGAATGCTAATTTACAAGGGTTTAGAGAATTTGCCGGGCTGGGACAACCCGGTGGTTGCTGTCGGCGCATTCGACGGTGTCCACTTGGGGCATGTCCGTATTCTGCGATTTTTGATCGAACAAGCCGCACGGGTTAACGGCACCAGTGTGGTGCTGACTTTTGACCCCCATCCCCGCACCGTGCTTCACCCCGATCCCTCGTTCTTCACCATCAACAGCTTGGATGAGAATCTGAAACTTATTGAGAAACAGGGTGTTGATGCTACCATTGTGTTGCCGTTCTCGTTGGATTTCTCCCAAAAGACCTACCAGCAGTTCATTCAGGAGGTCATAATGGGTACTCTGCAGGCCCACACGTTGGTGATGGGGCCGAATCATGCCTTCGGACATCACCGCGAAGGACATCACGACAACATCAAGGAATATTGCCGTGAACACAGTCTCCAAGTGGTGGACATCCCCGAAGAGATGTGGCACTCCGCCGGCGTTCACTCCGCCGTCATCCGCGAACACATCCTCAAAAAGGATTGGGAAACGGTGGATGCGATGCTGGGATACGAATATAGACGTAAGACGTAAGAGATTATAGACAAAAATAGATGAATGAACATAATAATTTAGATTATAAACAAAGTACAAAAGAAATGTGTATCAACAAAGTCTCAAGTCAAAAGTCTTAAGTCTCAAAACGATAAACCAATAAATTAAGAATACGAAAAAAGAAACGATAAACAGTTAATAGTAACTATAAACCAATATATGAGCAAGAACTTAATCATCGTCGAGTCTCCGGCGAAAGCGAAAACCATCCAGAAGTTCATCGGGAAGGATTACACCGTGATTTCCAGTAAGGGTCACGTGCGGGATCTTCCCTCGAAAGGGATGGGCATAGACATCGCGCACGATTTTGAACCACAGTATGAGGTGTTGGATGACAAGAAAGCCCTCATCAACGATATCAAGAAAAAGGCGGCGGAGGCCGACACCATTTGGCTCGCAACCGATGATGACCGCGAGGGTGAAGCCATTTCGTGGCATCTGATGGAAGTGACCAAGATGGATCCAGCGAAAGTGAAACGTATTGTGTTTCATGAGATTACCAAATCCGCTATCGATGAGGCTTTGGCGCATCCCAGAACGCTGAATGTTGATTTGGTGAATGCGCAGCAGGCCCGTCGTGTGCTGGACCGACTCGTCGGTTTCGAGTTGTCGCCGGTTCTGTGGCGCAAGGTACGCCCCTCACTTTCAGCAGGGCGTGTGCAGTCGGTGGCGGTGAAGCTGATTGTCGAGCGCGAACACGAAATCGAGAAATTCAACAGCACCTCCTCTTACAAGGTGGACGGCATTTTCAACCCGCTGCGCGACAAGAAAATCGAGCTGGACGCGGAGCTGAACAAGCGTTTCCCCACCAAGGAGGAAGCCCTCTCTTTCTTGGAGCACTGCCGGAATGCGTCGTTCAAAATCACAGCCATTGAGAAGACCCCGGGCAAGAAAAGTCCTGCGCCGCCGTTCACCACCTCCACACTGCAACAGGAGGCGGCCCGCAAACTCGGTTTCTCCGTGTCAAAGACGATGGTCGTGGCGCAGCAGCTCTACGAGGCCGGTTACATCACCTACATGCGTACCGACTCCGTGAACCTGTCGAACATGGCGCTCGCCGTCGCCCATAAAGTCGTGGCTGAGAAATACGGTGAGGATTACGCCAAGACCCGCAAGTATGTCACCAAGACCAAAGGAGCACAGGAGGCGCACGAAGCTATCCGTCCCACGGATATTTCTCGGGAAACCATTCCTGGCGACACTTTCGCCAAGCATCTCTACGAGCTGATCTGGAAGCGCACTATCGCCTCCCAGATGAGTGATGCCAAAACCGAAAAGACCGCCATCACCATTCCTGTTGAAGGTCGCGCTGAGAAGTTCGTCGCTTCCGGCGAAGTCATCCTGTTCCCCGGCTTCTTGAAAGTATATACGGAATCTAAGGATGAGGAGAGCGAGGAAGTGAAGGGGATGTTGCCGCCTATGGAAGTGGGCGACGACCTGAATGCCAAGCAGATTATGGCGACCCAGCGTTATGCGCAGCCGCCCGTCCGTTACACCGAAGCCAGCCTTGTGAAGAAGTTGGAGGAGCTCGGCATCGGGCGTCCTTCAACGTATGCCCCCACCATCTCCACCATCCAGAAGCGCGAATACGTGCGCAAAGCCACCCGCCAGGGCAAGGAACGCCAGTATTTCTGCCTCACCATGACAGCGGATGGGGTCAAGGAGGAGAAGAAAAAGGAAAAAT
Source organism: uncultured Bacteroidales bacterium (assembly GCA_946407715.1). The sequence goes on from CAMJPH010000027.1 coordinate 14,862, forward strand.
ATGGCTATGAGAAGGACAAACTCATCCCTACGGATGTGGGTATCGTGGTGAACGACTATCTCCAGGAGAATTTCAAGGAGATTATGGATTACGGTTTCACGGCCGATGTGGAGAAGGAGTTCGATGATATTGCGGAGGGCAAGGCCAACTGGCAGGACATGATGAGCCGTTTCTATGGCGGTTTCCACCAGCAGGTCGATACGGCCATCAACTACTCCACCAAGGCCAGCGGGGAGCGGCTTTTGGGCTATGACCCCAAAACCAACGAGAAAGTCTTCGCGAAATTAGGCAAATACGGCCCGATGGTGCAGATTGGCGAGACCTACGCTGACTCGAAGCCCCGTTATGCCCGTCTCCAAGCCGACCAGTTCATCGACACCATCACACTGGAGGAAGCTCTGGAGCTGTTCAAACTGCCGCGCACTCTTGGCGAATGGAACGGCAAGGTGGTGTCGGTGGGCGTGGGCCGTTTCGGACCCTACGTGCGATACGACGGCACGTTCGAGTCCATCCCCAAAACCGACGACCCCTATTCCATCACGTTGGAGCGTTGCATCGAGCTTTTGGAGGGCAAGATGAAGAAAAACGCCGAGAGAACTCCGCATCTGATAGGCCATTTCGATGGCAAAGAGATTTTTGCCGCCGCCGGCCGTTATGGTCCTTATATTAAATATGACGGCAAGAATTATACCCTTGATAAAAATATGAGCCTTGACGATTTGACCGAAGAGCAGGCGATTGAGCTTATCCAGAATAAGGAAACGCGCAATGTTCTGGTGTCCTATCCGGAAGATGCCAGTCTGAAGGTGATGAACGGTCGCTACGGCCCGTATATCACTAACGGAACGGACAACTTCAAGATTCCCAAAGACATGGTGGCCAACAGGCTCACTTATCAGGATTGTGTCCGGATTATGCAGGAAACCGCCCCGACGGCCAAGAAACGTGTTGTCAGACGTAAAAAATAGGAAGGATGGACTTGTCTCTCTATTTTGACCCTGTAACCATAACGTCACTGCATATTCCTGATGCGGAATCCCTGACGGACAGATTGTTGTATCGTGTGATGATGTACAATCCGGAGGCGTCTGTGAATATCTCGGAGGCGGATATCGCCATTGTGGGTGTTCCCGAGGTGCGCAACGCATGGCAAAACCCGTCCTGTTCGTTGGCCCCTGATGAAATCCGCAGACAGTTCTACCAGCTGTACGCTTGGCGTAAGGATGTGAGAATCATTGATTTGGGAAATCTTCGGTTGGGCAAGAGTGTTGAGGACACCTACCATGCAGTGTCGGAGGTGGTAGCCCATCTCGTGGAGAACAATGTCGTGCCGGTCATTCTGGGCGGCAGCAACGACCTGGCCTTCGCCAATTACCGTGCCTACGAGATGATGGAGCGTGTGGCCAATGTGGTGGCTATCGATGCTTGTTTTGACCTCGGGAATGAGGGCAAACCCATTCGCTCTGACGCATACGTGAACAAAATGGTGCTCCAGCAGCCCAATTTCCTGCTGAACTACGCCAACATCGGTTTCCAAAGCTACATGAACAGCCCTGAATCGGTGAACATGATGGAGAGCCTTTTCTTTGAGACCTACAGAGTGGGGCTGATGCGGAGGAATTTGGATGAAGTGGAACCCGTGGTGCGCAATGCGGACATGGTTTCCCTCGACATTTCCGCTGTCCGCCGTCCCGATGCCCCGGGGTGTCCGCACAATTCCTCCAATGGTTTCTACGGGGAGGAAATCTGCCAGATAGCCAAATTCGTGGGACTGAGCGACAAACTCTCCTCGTTCGGCATCTACGAATACGACCCCACGCTGGATTTCAACAACCAGACCTCCCAGCTCATCGCCCAGATCCTCTGGTATTTTGTGGAAGGATTCATCTTCCGCCAAAACGAAGGCCAGTTCAAGAACAAAAGCGATTATAGACAGTTCAATATCTCAGTGACGGGCGCTTTGGAGGAGATGGTCTTCTTTAACAGCAAGAAATCAGGCCGTTGGTGGGTGATTGTCCCGATGTATCAAAAAGGCAAGGATCAAGTGCAGCATTATTATCTCCCCTGTTCCTTACGCGACTACCAGCTGGCTTGCGAGGACAAAATCTCCGACCGCTGGTGGCGTACCTATCATAAGGTAAATCAGTAAGTTGCAGACTTAAACTTAAGATTGAAAATTATTAACAAAAATTATATCATTATGAAGAAAGGACTTTTACTTGTTTTAATGAGTGCGCTGGCTTTTTCTTTCGCCAATGCGCAAGTTGATGAAAAGACTGCTGCCGATGAGGCGTTGAAGACCAAAGTGAAATCTGCCGAGGTTGACAGTGCCAAGCATTGGAAATTCACCGGTGTATGCGGTCTCAATGCCGCCCAGACCGCGCTCTTCAACTGGGCCGCAGGCGGTAACAACAACGTCACCGGATTCGTTTTCGCCAATATGACGTTGTCCTACAAGAAGAACAAATGGACCTGGGACACAAACTTGGACACTGAACTGGGCGAAATGTTCTCGAACGACTATAAGGTGGGCTACCGTTGGAGAAAGGCCAACGACAAAATCAATCTCACTACAAAAGTCGGTTTCCAGATGCATCCGCAATGGTATCTCACTCTGTTGGGCAGCTTCCGCTCGCAGTACGCGCCCGGCTGGGACTACAAAAACATAGACGATGGTATTTGGAACGCAGACACGACATTTGTTGTGGATGGAGAAGGCAATCGTGTGGATCGCACGTTGATTTCAAAATGGCTGTCCCCGTCTTACACAGATTTGGCACTTGGTGTTGAATATCGTCCGAACGACATTTTCACCATCGGTGTATATCCCGTTGCAGGCCGTATGACAACTTGCACGGAAGAAAGTCTGCGTCCCAATTATGGCCTTCCTGTCCGCGAAGATGGTACTTATAAACCAGTGGCTCTGAACATGGGTCTCCGCATCAACGGTAGCATCAACTACACGTTGGTGAAGAACCTCAAAATCATCTCCACTCTCACCTTGTTCACGCCTTACACGGCAAGAATCCATGATAAAGAGAATGGCCAGAAGTTCGGCAATTTTGATGTGGATTGGGATGTCGCCATCACCTATAATTTCCTCAAGGTGTTCAGCGTCAGTCTGATGACCTCCTTGAAGTATTACGACAAGGTGATGATTGCCCGCAAGGACTGGAACGGTGATCCCGCTCACCCCGGTCATCCTACTGCCCGTGTGCAATTTAAGGAAGTTGTTGGTTTAGGTATTGGTTACAGTTTCTAAATTTAAGGCATTAGGCAATAGGCATGAAGCATAAGGCAATCGGCTGTGTTGGTTAGCCAAAATAAATCCAACAGTTAACAGCCAATAGCCAAAACAAGCTTTTTATTTACAGGAAATGAGACAATTAAGAATTACAAAACAAGTTACCAACCGCAGTGAAACACCGTCGTTGGACAAATATTTGCACGATATTGGAAAGGTGCCGCTGTTGACTGCTGATGAGGAGGCGGAGTTGGCGCGTCGCATCAAGAATGGCGATGACGACGCGCTTGAAAAATTGACGAATGCCAACCTGCGTTTTGTCGTGTCAGTGGCAAAACAGTATCAGAATCAAGGGATTACGCTGTCTGATTTGATTAATGAAGGTAACCTTGGACTGATTAAGGCGGCTCACCGTTTCGACGAGACCAAGGGGTTCAAGTTCATCTCGTTCGCAGTGTGGTGGATTCGGCAGGCCATCCTTCAGGCCATCGCTGAACAGTCGCGTATTGTGCGTCTGCCGATGAACAAAGTGGGAGTCATAAACAAGATTTACAAGACGATGGGCATTTTGGAGCAAGAACTCCAGCGTGAACCGAAAGTCTCCGAAATCGCTGAACGCATGGGGATGACTGAGGAAGAGGTCAAAGATTCCATGAAAAATTCTCCAAAACATCTCTCTATGGATGCCAGTTTGACTTCGGATGACGACACCAACATGTACGACGTTTTGCGCAACGAGAACACTGTATCTCCCGACAAGGAATTGATATATCAGTCGTTGCAGCAGGAACTCGGAACGGTTATTGACACCCTCCCGTCACGAGAGGCGGAAATCCTTAAGCTCTTCTATGGTCTGGGCAGCAAACACCCTCTGACCTTGGATGAGATTGGCGAACAATTCGACCTCTCCCGCGAACGTGTCCGCCAAATCAAGGAAAAAGCCATTCGCAAACTGCGCCATAACGCCAAGTGCAAGATGTTGCAATCCTACCTTTAGTTAGCAGTTAGCAGTTAATACCTGATACCTATAAAGTTTAAGTCTATGTTATAAGTCTAAGTTTAAGTCTAAGTCTAAGTCTAAGTTTAAGTCTAAGTCTAAGTTTAAGTCTAAGTTATAGTTATAGTCAAAAATATGAACAAGTTAAGATTAAAAGATATTATCAAGACCCCCGAGGTTGTCGGAATTGGCAACCCCGTGGAGGTCAAAGGTTGGGTGCGTTCCAGACGCGGCAACAATTTCGTGCAGTTTATCGCCCTCAATGATGGTTCCATCGTGACCAACCTGCAGGTGGTGGCTGACACGGCAAAATTCGATGAAAGCCTCCTCAAGCAGATTACTACCGGCTCGTGCATTCACGTGACCGGCAAGTTAGTCGAGTCGCAGGGCAAGGGACAGAATGTTGAGGTGCAGGCCGAAACGATTGAGGTTTATGGCAGCGCTGACCCCGAACAGTACCCGTTGCAGAAGAAGGGGCATTCCATGGAGTTCCTTCGCGAAATCGCCCACCTGCGTCCGCGCACCAACTATTTCGGATGTGTGTTGCGTCTGCGCCACGCCATGGCCTTCGCCATTCACAAATACTTCAACGACAGAGGTTTCTTCTACCTCCACACCCCGTTGATTACCGCTTCTGACGCGGAGGGCGCCGGCGAGATGTTCAACGTCACCACCTTCGACCTCAACAACATTCCGCGCACCGAGGACGGACAGATTGATTACAAGCAGGACTTTTTCGGCAAGCACACTAACCTGACGGTATCCGGACAATTGGAAGGAGAGTTAGGTGCCATGGCCCTTGGCAACATCTACACTTTCGGCCCGACGTTCCGCGCAGAGAACAGCAACACGCCACGCCACTTGGCCGAGTTCTGGATGATTGAGCCCGAAATGGCCTTCTACGACATCAAGGACAATATGGACTTGGCCGAAGATTTCATCAAGTACCTCGTCCAATATGCTCTTGACAATAATATGGACGATCTCAAGTTCCTCAGCGACATGTTCGACAAGGAGCTTATCGCCCGTTTGGAGTCTGTCACAAAGGTTGACTTTGTACGTTTGGGCTACACAGAGGCCATCGACATCCTGCTTCAGGCCAAGAAGAAGTTCGAGTATCCTGTGAAGTGGGGCATTGATTTGCAGTCTGAACACGAGCGTTATCTTGTTGAAAATCACTTCAAGAAGCCAGTTATCCTGACGGACTATCCGAAAGAAATCAAGGCTTTCTACATGAAGCAGAACGACGACGGCAAAACGGTGCGCGCCATGGATGTGCTCTTCCCGACCATCGGCGAGATTATCGGTGGCTCAGAGCGAGAGGCCGATTACCAGAAACTGCTCACCCGTGTACACGAGTTAGGCATGACCGAAGAGCAATACTGGTGGTATTTCGACACGCGCAAATTCGGCTCTGCGCCGCATTCCGGCTTCGGTCTCGGCTTTGAACGTCTGCTGCTGTTTGTCACCGGCATGACCAATATTCGTGATGTGATTCCGTTCCCGCGTACTCCGCAAAACGCTGAATTTTAATTTGTTATATGCCTTCTTCAAATAATAGTTTATCTTTGGAGCAAAAGAACGTTCAACGGCAGGTCGGCCTGCCGTTGACGTTACAACTCATGCACTTGGTGGAGTTGCCGTATGCCTCTTTGGAACAGGAAATCCGTAATGCTGTGGATGACAACCCGGCGTTGGAGATTTACGACGATGATGCGATGCCTGCGGAAAACGCGGACGACACCCCTCGCGAGGAGTATGATAATAATGGCGATCCGTTGGAGTTGTCGAATGAACAACTGCCTGAAGATGAGATTTTCAAGGAAGATTATTATCGGGACAACGATGATTATGACGATGGATTTTCTGATTTGCAGTTGGAGAATTACATCGCCAAGTTGAATGCTCCTGCCGAAATGCCGCAAAATCCGAAATCGGATGTCTATTACGAATCCATGCATGAGCAGTGGCAACTGCAGTTGGATGCGATGGACATGACACCCAGACAGGCGCAAATTGCCACTTATCTGATGGGAACGTTGGATGATGCTGGCTATCTCCATGCGGATTTGCAAGCCATCGTCAATGAACTCCTATACAATGAAAATGTCCAGACGGATGTTCTGGAGGTGGAGTACGTGTTGACGCATTTCGTTCAGGAGTTGGACCCGCCCGGAACCGGCGCCCGGAACCTGCAGGAGTGCCTGCTTTTGCAACTTGACAAGATGCCGTCTCCTACTCCTGCACATCTGCTTGCCCGCAAAGTGATTACGGATTGTTTTGATTTGCTGACGAAACGGCATTATGATAAAATCACTTCCGCTTTGGAAATATCCGACGAGGAGTTGAAAGAGGTTTTGGAGGTGATTCAAAAGTTGGATCCGCGTCCGGCGGCATTGGGCAGCCCTATGCAGAAGAATGCGGATGTAATCATTCCGGATTTCACCATCAACAACCGAGACGGGAAACTGATTCTGACGTTGAACAATCAGTATGTTCCTAAAGTTCGAATAAACAAGGAATTCAGCAATGCGTATCGTTTTCTGTCCAAGGAGGAATACAACCGTCGCAAGGCGGAGGCCGATCGTTTCATGAAGAAGTATGTCGATGACGGGAACCAGTTCATCAAAACCCTAGACTTGCGCGAGAAGTTGCTCTTTAACACGATGTACGCCATCATGCAACATCAGCGCGAATATTTCATGACTGGGGATAACAAGTCGCTGAAACCCATGATTCTCAAAACAATAGCGCAAGAGGTCGGTGCGGATATTTCCACTATCTCCCGCGTTTCGAACAGCAAGTATGTGCAGACGGATTTCGGCATCGTACCCCTCAAGCACCTTTTCTCCGAAGCTGTTAATGACGATGACGTTTCCTCCAAGGAAATCAAACAGATTTTAGGTGATTTGGTCGCTGAGGAGGATAAGAAAAAGCCGCTTTCGGACGACAAGCTTTGCGCTATGTTGAAAGAAAAAGGTTATGATATCGCTCGTCGCACTGTGGCCAAATACCGGGACCAGTTAGGGATTCCGGTAGCGCGACTGCGGAAGGAGTTATAGGACGTAGGATTTTAGACTTAGGACTTAAGATTTTAAAGAATATGAAAAATTTATTTTTGACATTGATAATTAGCATACTATCGGTGTTTATGCCGTTGGTTTCGATGGCTCAAAACACCACTGAATTAACGAATTTGGTGGTTTTTGTCCGTTTTGCGGATGATGCGGAGATTGACCATCCGTTTGCGCAAATCGACACCATGTTTAACGGGAAAACGCCGGGTTATCTCAGCGTCTATAATTTTTATGACGTGATGACCTACGGTAAGATCCATTACAATACCATTTATACGAACAACATCCAAAACGGGGTGATTGTCTCGTATCAGGATGAGCATCCGCGTGCATATTTTGAACCTTATACGCCGTTGAATCCCATTGGCTACACAGAACCGAATCCGTTCATGGGCGTTTCCATGCGCGAGGCTCAGCTCTTGGGCCGTATTGTCAGCTATGTCGATTCCATGCATTTGGTCGATTCGAATGTCAGTCTTGACGGCAATGCTGACGGATTGCTCGATAATCTCAGCATTATCGTGAAAGGCGGAACGGGTGAGTGGGCATCCATCCTCTGGCCCCACATGGAGTATTTCCCGTACGATTCGCTTGATTATGAGCCGAAAATCAACGGACTGAGAGTCAATACGTTCAATTTTGAGTTCGAGGGTGCGCCCCCGGCCTTGTTCAGCGCCCATGTGTTCCGCCACGAGATGGGGCATTCGCTCAACCTGCCAGACCTTTACCATTACGTCAATTATGGGGACGTTTCAGCTGCCGGAGCGTGGGACATGATGTGCAGCAACTATCAGAACAACCAGATGGCTGTCATTTACAAGAACAAGATTCTGCATGTGTCAGATGATCCGATAGAAATCACGGAGGATGGTGACTACACGCTGCTGAGTGTAGGCTCCAGCCCGTCGCAGAACTGCTATTACATCAAATCGCACATTGATCCTACGCAGTGGTATGTGTTCGAGTATCGCAGTCAGGCGGATCTATTTGACGAGAGCATTCCCGGCACAGGACTTCTGGTGGCCCGGTGGAACGACACAGTGTCGTTGGATTACAATGGCATGTTCGCCAACGCTTTCTTCGATTTTTATAACCAAGCGCACCAATACTGGATTTTCCGTCCGGGCAGCGCGATTGATACCGTGAACGGTTGGATTTCTGAAGCGTACTTCAGTCAAGCTTCTGGTCGCACGTCCTTTGGTCCGACCACCGACCCGCATCCCTACCTGACCGACGGCACGCCAGAAAACAGTTTCGAGATCACCAACATTCAGGAAAACGGCAACCAGCTGACCTTCCACGTCCATTTCTTCGACACGGGCATTGAGGATCATCAATTGGCTGGCGATGTGCGCGTTTATCCGAATCCAACGAGCGATTTCGTCAATGTACAATGTACAATGAACAATGTACAAGTGGGGATTGAATCTGTGGAGATTCTCGATGTGTGTGGTCGGTTGGTGAACACCGTTGTAGGGGCGAATAATTATTCACCTCTACAGACGCGGATTAATATCGGAAATCTTCCCGATGGTGTCTATATGTTGAAAATAACCACCACGGACGGAACATCCTGTGTCAAAAGAATCGTAAAAAATAGCTAATAGCCAACAGCTAAAATCCAAAATCTTACCGGATTATCGTAATTGACCCGTGCCATTGCGTGGTCTTCGCCTTCCCCTTGTAAGTGAATGAATAATAATAGACCCCGTCGCTGAGGTCGTTGCCGGTGAACGGGTTCGTTCCTTCGTGGATTTGGCCGTCTTTCGCCCACGTGTCGTAGTTCTTCGCATGGAACACAACTTTGCCCCAGCGGTCGCTGATGCGCAGCTCGTTGTGGCGGTACTCGTCGGGATCCTCTGGGTTGATGTCTGTGTTGAGGTTCTCGATGGCCCACACGTCGTTGATGCCGTCACCGTTGGGCGTGATCACGTTCGGGAAAATCAGGTTGTCTTCGATAATCACGGAGTGGCTTATTGAGTCACCGCAGCCGCCTTGGGTGGTCAGCGTCAGGGTCACAATGTAGTCGCCCCAGCTTGAGTAGGTGTGTGTGGTGGTGGTCTCGTTTTCGGCCTCCTCGCCGTCACCGAAATCCCAAACCAGATGGTTGGTCGGGTTGTCCATCACGTTGTTGGACAGGTAGGCGGTGAAATCAACGTTGCCGCTGTTTTCGCTCATCATTGAAATCTCCGGGTTAGCCACAAAGTCGATGTCAGGCTGCGGCGAGGTGGTGATGTAACTCCATTTCGTGACCGAATCCTTACAACCTTCCGGCATGGTGATGACCAACTTGACGGAATAGGTTCCGGCATCCTCGAATGTGATTACAGGATTGTCCCCGCTGGAATAGTTGACGATATTGTAGTTCTCGTCAAAAAAGATCCACTCGGTGGTCAGACTGTCGGGGTTCGGATAAGAAAGGTCGGTGAAATGGACGGTGAGCGGGGTGCAGCCGGAAAGCACGTCAGCCTCTAAGTCGGCGCGTGGTACGGGGTAAAAATGTACCAAAACAGTGTCGGAACTCTCGCAGGCCAGCGAGGCATCATTGTCCACCGAGACGTTCAGGATGTATTCGCCGGCGGTGATGGCCACGATGGAGTCGCCGGTGTCGCCGGTGTTCCAGTAGTACTGCACGCCGTCGGTGCTGTAGTTGGCTCGCAGCACGGCCACCTCGCCGGTGCAAAGATACTGGTCGGGGCCGAGGTCGGGCTTGTAGGAGTTCACTAACTGGATGTTGATATTGTCCAACAGCCAGGTGTTCTCACAGCCGATAGTGCTGTGTGCCAGCAGGTAATAGTAGCCTGTGTCGGCGAGCGTGAGGTCGTGGAGAACGTACGGTTCTTGGGTTAGCGTGTCGCCCGCCGGTGTAATCAGGAATACCGTGTCGATGTTTTCCGTGAGGTAGTTGAATGCAACAGAGTCGTGCAGACAGTAAAGGTCGCGCATAAAGACATCAATATGTCCCACGCTGCTGTAGTCGCTGAAATAGCCCAAAGAGGAGGACATGCCGGAGTAGTAGTCGAGGATGCCGAGGTGGAAAGGACCGAGGGTGTTTTGGATCATCATGACAGTTTGCGTTGGAACAGAACTTGAGAAGTCTTTGTAGCAGTAAGACCATGCGTTGTTGTAGGGTAGAACGGTGAAGTCGTTGGCAATCAACGGGATGTTGGTGTTGCCAGCGGTCATGGTGAAGCCGTTGACATAGCTTGTGGGCACCACGATGGACAGGCGCATGTTGGTGGAGTAGGAGGGACGTGCATAGACGACCTCTTGGGAGCCGGTGCATCCCAAAGCGGGGAGTTGTGTGCCGCCCGCCTCACCGTCGGAGCCTGTCACCTGGAACACGTGAATCGGTTTGTCGGAGGTGATCATGGTGGCGATGGTGGGCGAGTTGCTGGGCATATAGGTGTAGCTCTGCCCCGTGTTCAGGGTGACGGTCGGCGTGGCGCTGCCGTTGATATAGACGTGGGTGGTGTCTTGTGTGGGGATAATGCAGATGTTCTCGAAGAGCCGGTTGTTGTACATGGCGATGAAAAAGTCGCCGGCGTATTCGTCCGGGACAACCTGTTCGCCCACCAAATCCTGGCCGGAGTAGCCGGAAATCTGGTTGCTGGCCACGGAGTCGTCGGTGGAGTTCACCGCAATCGGCTTGTCGGAGGTGATGCGCGTGTTGGTGAGATGCCCGCCGGCCGACTGGTCCAGCGACTTGATGCAGTACGACTGTCCGGCGTTGAGCGTGATGGTGATGGGCGTGCCGGCCGCGATGCCGCCAGTCAGCGGCTGCGACGGGATGATGGTCACGGTGGTGTTGTTCTCCGTGGCCACGATTTCAATGCTGTTGCGCGGATCTGACGGAGGACCATCCACTAAGAAGTTCTGCATCGGGATGGTGAAGTCTGTGCCCAAGCCGTTGCGCCCTTTAAGGGTGTAGATCTCGCTGTTGTTGGCACCTAACTGGTAGTAGGTGGTGATGTTGGCGGTGGAGGTGATTTTGAATCCGTAGTTGCATACGGTGTTTTCGGGGGCGGTCTCCACAATGTTCTCCTGACTGGTGACATCCATGGCGTAATAGCTGTAGGGGCTCAAGTTCACGGTAACGGGGGTGAATCCCGGGTTCGCCGGCTGCGAGATGGTGACGGTCGCGGGACTGCTGAACGAGGTGAAGCAGAAGGTGATAGGGTTGTGCGCGTGGTTGGCGGAGATGTCCGGTGCGGCAAACCAGAAAGTATTGTCAATCTGGGCGTGAAGTGGCATGAACCATGGAAGAACAAATAAGAATTGGAAAAAGATTTTCCATATTCTCCTGTAGAAATCTTTTTTCATAATAATCCTCTTATTTATTTCCGCTGCAAATGTACACAAATTTTGGACTAAACAAACAGCAAAATTTCTTGACAGCAGTTGTGGAAATGGTAGGCAAACCAATCAAAAAAAAGGGGGTGTGTCAAAAGTGACTCGCCCTCTTTTTTTGCAAAAAAGCCCTAACTTT